>DASZZV010000061.1:0-20503 GCA_035544835.1 Thermoanaerobaculia bacterium | reverse complement strand
GCAGCGAGGGATCTGGGCGGGGGCCTTTGACCCTTGGCAATCGAAAATGTTTGCGAGCACCACGATGGAAGGGCCCCCGCCCAGATCCCTCGCTGCGGCTCGGGATGACACATCAGGAACCCGCGTAAATACAGGGAGTTTCTTAGAAGCCGCAGCGAAGGATCTCAAGATAGGTGGATCTGAATTCAGATCCTGCCACTGGAGGTCCTTCGCTGCGGCTCAGGATGACAAGCTCGGGAAACCCGCGTAGATACTGGAGGTTCATTCGAAGCAAGGGCGGGATGACACAACTTCAGCTCCTCACGACCACACGCCGGATCACGCTACAATCCCCCCCTGCATGCCTTTCCCTCGCCGGCTCAAGCCGCAGGTGATCCTCCTGGGGCTCATCTCACTCCTCAACGACACGGCCAGCGAGATGATCTTTCCGCTGCTCCCGCTCTTTCTCACTTCTTTCGCGGGAGCGACGCCGATGATCGTCGGCATGATCGAGGGTAGCGCCGACGCTCTCTCCTCGATCCTTAAGCTCGTGGCAGGATGGTGGTCCGACCGTGTGCCGGCGCGGAAGCCATTCATCATTCTTGGCTATGGTTTCGCGACCATCTCCCGCTACTTCATCGCGATCGCTCACAGCTGGCACGCCGTCTTTTTCGCGAGGATGTTCGATCGAACGGGTAAGGGGATGCGTTCGGCTCCCCGCGACGCCGTGATCGCCGACGTCACTCCGCCTGAAGAGCGCGGGCGTGCCTTCGGATTTCATCGGGCCATGGATCACTCCGGGGCGGTCATCGGCCCCCTCATCGCCGCGCTCCTTCTCGCCCGTGGAATGACCCTCCGTCACCTATTCATGGTCTCGGTCATTCCGGGGCTTATCGGAGTGATCCTTCTCCTGTTCTTCCTCTCCGAGCCAAAGCGGGTGATCAAGCCGCGAGAAATAAGGGAGACGGAAGCACCTCGAAGGCTTCCGACCACGATCCGCGGACCGCTTCTGTCGATCGCCCTGTTCTATCTCGCTAATTCCAGCGATGTCTTTCTCCTGCTGCAGGCCACCGCAGCAGGTGTCGCGGCGAAGTGGTTGCCGCTGATGTGGTCGGCTCATCATCTGATCAAGGCGCTCTTCTCGACTGCGGCCGGCTCATTGTCGGATAGAACCGATCGCCGATACATGCTCATCGCCGGCTGGAGCTCCTATGCGCTCATCTACTTTCTCTTCCCTTTTTCGCACTCGCTCGGCTTCTTCTTCTTTCTCTTCATCGCCTACGCCATCCCCTTTACCCTGGCCGAGGGAACCGAGCGGGCCTGGATGGCCGGATTCGTTTCCAGCGATCTCCGAGGTCGCGCCCTCGGGACCTACTACCTCATCGTAGGTTTTGCCACGCTGGCCGGCACCGCGCTCTTTGGCTGGATCTATCAGTACGTGAGCCACACCGTCGCTTTTCGAGTCGGTGGCGCGATCGCACTCGTAGCGGCGCTCAGCGTCGCTTTGCAGCTGCGGCGGGGAATGCCAATGGAGAATTGAGAGTTGGGGAGATGCTTCTAGCTTCTAGCTTCTAGCTTCTAGCTTCTAGCTTCTAGCTTCTAGCCAGGAGCTAATAGCTAATAGCTAATAGCTATTCGCGGAATCAAAACCCCCGGCCATTCGTTCCTGGAGCAGACAAAAAGGGAGATTAACCTTGCGACGATTCGTAGTCTCTTCATCAGCGTTCTTTCTGCTGGCCCTGCCGATGTTCGCGCAGGTGGCTAAAACGGAAGGTGCTGCAGTTCCTCTGAAAAGTGGCAGCGTACTCGCCGAATCTCTGCCGCGATGTGAGGGAGCCGTCGTCAAGCACTCCAAATTCGATCGATCCCTGCCATCCGGAATGCAGGCTGAGCTGGTAACGGTGGAAAGCACCGATGCCAACTGCACGACCACGCAACTGGACATCCGGACGACCGATGGGCGCGAGTTTGTTGGTGCTCCCTGGTTCCTCGAGGATCTCGAAGGTTCTCCCGAAGAACGCATCAAGGCTTTCGCCTGGAAATCATTCAACGAAACTTTCAGCGCCGAGGTCGACAAGAAGCTCAACGAGGACGGCTTCTACAACGTCCGCCTGTATCACGTCACCGAACACGGGAAGGTCAAAGTAGACGGACTGCTCGATCGTTCCTCCAATATCTTCTTCATGGGCCATTTCTACCGCACCGGCGACGACCTCGGGCGCGACCGGATGCAGCGTCTACAGCATTTGTTCGCCACGACTCCGGCGCGCGGTCCGGCAAATGCACCGGTAACCGTCATTGAGTTTTCCGACCTTCAATGTCCCTCCTGCAAGCGAGCCACTGGATATGTCGATCCAATTCTGGAGCGCTACAAGGGGAAAGTACGTTTCATTCGAGTCGACCTCCCGCTGATATCGGCCCATCCATGGGCCTTTTCCGCCGCGGTCATGGGTCGCGCAATCTACAAGCAGAGCCCTGACGCTTTCTGGCAGTTCAAGAAGGCGGTCTATGACTCACAGTCCGATCTCAACATCTTCTCGCTGACAGAGTTCGCGAAGGGGTTTGTTCAGGACCACGACCTGGATGCGAAGCGTTTCGCTGCCGATGTCGACGGTGCCGACGTGCCGCAGGAGATCCTCGACAGTATCGGGACGGCATTTACGATCGGGATTCAGTCCACGCCTTCCTACATCGTCAATGGTGAGCTCGTGGCCTCTGGAAAAGATGGCGATCAGCTGGACAAGTACATCGCCGAGCAGCTGAAGAAAGCGAAGCCCGAGCCCGCCCGATAAGCCGGATGTCAGATGTGACATGTCGCAGTCGACACGTATCGTCCCGGTAACCCGCGTCGGCGGAGCGCTGTCGGGCTCCGATCAGGATGCGCTGGCGGTGGAAGAACCGCTGGAGATCCAGGTCGCCGCGGCGGCGGGCAGGCGGCGCACCGTGTCGATCACGATGCGCACGCCGGGAAACGATCTCGAGCTGGCGGCCGGGTTTCTTTTCACCGAGGCTCTGTTGCGACACTCGAGGGAGATCCTTTCGTTTGAGCTTTGCGGTCGTAATCCGACCGACGGGTCTCTGCAGAATGTCATGCGTCTCACTCTGGCTGAGGGGGTGAACATGGATGACGCGAGGCTCGACCGGAACTTCTACACCACGTCGAGTTGCGGGGTCTGTGGAAAGACCTCAATCGACGCGCTGCAAGCCGTGTCCATGTTCGACCTCGCGAGCGACACGATCAGGATCAACGCCGACGTCGTCAAAGCACTCCCCGCCCGGCTTCGTGCGTCGCAGACAACGTTCGCAACTACAGGCGGCCTGCACGCGGCGGGGCTCTTCGCGGGCGGTGGAGAACTACTCGCTCTTTACGAAGACGTCGGCCGTCACAATGCGCTCGACAAAGTGATCGGGAGGCGATTTCTCGACGACGCTCTTCCGCTCGCGGGAACGATCGTCATGCTCAGCGGTCGCGCCAGCTTCGAGCTCGTGCAGAAGGGTGTGATGGCCGGAGTACCCATCATGGCCGCAATCGGAGCGCCCTCGACGCTGGCCGTGGAACTCGCGGAAAGCGCCGGGATGACACTGATCGGCTTCGTGCGCGACGAGCGCTTCAACATCTATTGCGGCAAAAGCCGAATTGAAAATTGACGCGTAAGTGCGTCTCTTTCTCTTCCCTCTCCCCCGCGGGGAGAGGGTGGCGCCGCAGCGCCGGGAGAGGGGCGTAACAGTCTCGCGATTCCGTGCGAGGGCGCGACAGCGTGGGCCTTTTTTCTTCGCGTTCCAAGCTCAAGCAGCGTAATCGTTCGGCCCCTCACCCGCGGCTGCGGCCGCACCCTCTCCCCGCCGGGGAGAGGGGAGAGTAAAGCACCAAACAATTTTAAATTTTCAATTCAATTTCTCGATTTGCCTGTCATGTACCTTCGACAGCGTCAGCAGCCCCACCACCGCTCCCACAAGAGCCGTGGCCATGTCTTCCTGCGTATCCCAGGGATCTCCCTGGGTCCCGAGAAAAGCATCGGCACCCGTGCCGGTCACTACCGAGGTAATGCATTCGAAAAGCTCGTAGGCCGCGCTGATGGCGAGACAGATCGAGACGACGATGAAGAAGAGCCACTTTCTTCCCGTCACAACTCGCTGGCGAATGAGAATCTCGCGGGCCAGGATAGCGGGAACAAAGCCCTGCGCGAAATGGCCGACGCGATCGTAATCGTTGCGCGCCAGGTGCATCGCGTCTCGAATCGTATTGAACAGCGGCACGGCGGCGTAGGTGTAGTGGCCGCCGACCATCAGGATCATCATGTGAATGGCGATCAGTGAATAGGCGAGGGTCGTGAATCGAAAGCGTTGCCAGGTCAGCGTGAGTATGATCGCGCCCGCCAGTGCGGGAACGACCTCGAGAAACCAGGTGAAGTAATCGTGTGGCCGGATGGCCGACCAGACCAGCACGAAGAACGTCGCTGCGAAGAGAAAGAGAATCGGGCGGGATGAGCGAGGCATGGCGATCATCATAGATCGGTCAGGCTGAGGCGAGGGATCCCGAGCGGTTCTTGTATGGCACAGCACTCTTGTCTGTGGGCCGCGGCGTCGAGCCACGGCGTTCCTCCTGCAATTCACAGGGAAGCCGGCCTCGACGGCCGACACACAGGCAAGAGTGCCTGTGCCACACAAGCGGCAGAGAAGCATGAAAGCAACCCGTAACTCATAGAATAGCCATATGGCCTTCATCTCTCCCGTAGACGATCCCGAACGCAGCGACAGCCACTATGGCGCGAAGGGCGATCTCGATCAGAGTCCCGCCGAGCCGGAAGGCCAGCACCCTTCCGCTACGACCCCGCCCCTGGCCGAGTCTTTGAAGATAACCTCCCCGAAGCATTCCGCTGCCGGGATCCCCGCCGTGCTCTCAACCCTCAGTCACGCTTATGAGGAAATGGGAGTCGTTCGCGGAGTCCGCGCCCTCCTCCAGGTCAACAAGGTCGACGGCTTTGATTGTCAGAGCTGCGCCTGGCCGAACCCGGACGGCAAGAGGCATATCGCCGAATTCTGCGAGAACGGCGCAAAGGCCGTGGCTGACGAAGCGACGACGAAGAGAGTGACGCGGCAGTTTTTCGAATCGCACACGCTGGCCGATCTGGCCTCTCATTCCGACCACTGGCTGGGAAAGCAGGGGCGCCTCACCGAACCGATGGTCCTTCGAGAAGGAGCATCCCACTACACGCCCATCGAATGGGACGAGGCCTTCACCCTCATCGCCTCACACCTCAACTCTCTGGCCTCACCAGACCAGGCGGTCTTCTACACCTCGGGACGCACCAGCAACGAGGCCGCTTTTCTCTACCAGCTCTTCGTCCGAAGCTTCGGCACCAACAACCTGCCCGACTGCAGCAACATGTGTCACGAATCGAGCGGCACGGCCCTCACCGAAACCATAGGCGTAGGCAAAGGGACGGTCACACTCACGGACTTCGAGCTGGCCGACTCGATCTTCGTCATCGGCCAGAATCCCGGCACCAACCATCCCCGCATGCTGACCGCTCTTCAGGCCGCGAAGCGCAATGGCTGCAGGATTGTCAGCATCAACCCTCTGCCCGAAGCCGGCCTGGAGCGCTTCCGCAATCCACAGGAGGTGCTGAACACCCTCGGCTCCGGCACTCAACTGGCCGACCTCTTTCTGCAGGTTCGGATCAACGGTGACGTCGCGGCTCTGAAGGGCATCATGAAGGTGATGCTCGAAGCCGAGGAGCGCCGGCCCGGGAGCGTCTTTGACCAGGACTTCATCGAGTTGAATACGGTTGGATATCAGGCCTTTCGCGACGATCTGTACGAGACGCCCTGGGACCAGGTTTTAGAGGAAAGCGGCCTTTCCCGGGAGCGGATCGCCGAGGCAGCTCACATCGCCATGCATTCAGAAAGGATGATCTGCTGTTGGGCCATGGGACTGACACAGCATAAGAACGCGGTGGCCACGATTCAGGAGATCGTCAACTTCCTGCTCCTGCGCGGAAACATCGGCAGGCCCGGTGCCGGCGCCTGCCCCGTGCGAGGTCACAGCAATGTTCAGGGGGATCGCACCATGGGAATCTGGGAGCGTCCTCGTGACGCTTTCCTGGACAGTCTCCAGGGGGAGTTCGGCTTTGCACCGCCGCGCCAGCACGGCTTCGACACCGTGGAGACGATCAAGGCCATGCATGACGGCAGGGCCAGAGTCTTTTTCGGTCTCGGAGGGAACTTTCTGTCCGCCACGCCCGACACGAACTTTACCGCCGAGGCTCTCAGCAAATGCGAGTTGACCGTGCAGGTCTCTACGAAACTGAATAGGGCCCATCTCATCACCGGTCATAAGGCTTTGATCCTCCCCTGTCTCGGGCGCAGTGAGAAAGACGAGCAGAGTCACGGTGAGCAATTCGTAACCGTCGAAGACTCGATGGGAGTCATCAGCCCGTCGCGGGGAAGCTTCAAGCCGGCCTCGAGACATCTGCGCAGCGAGCCGGCCATCGTGGCCGGCCTGGCCACCGCAACGCTGCAGACTCGCTCTGCAATCGATTGGATGGAGCTGGCCGCCGATTATGATCACATTCGCGACCACATCGCGCATGTCATCCCAGGCTTCGACGATTTCAATGCGCGCATCCGGACCGGCCCCTTCTATCTTCCCAATGCCGCACGCGAGGGACTGTTCAGGACAACTGAGGAGAAAGCGGTCTTCACGGTGCATCCGATCCCGAAGACGCAGCTGGCCGACGATCAGCTCGTCATGATGACGATTCGGAGTCACGACCAGTTCAACACCACCATCTACGGACTCGACGATCGATATCGTGGGATTCACGGCGGCCGGCGGGTCATCTTCATGAACCGCAACGACATCGCGGCACGTGGACTAAGGGAAGGACAGAGCGTCGATCTGACCAGTCACTTCGAAGGGCAGGTCCGGATCGCGGAACGATTCACGGTCGTTTCCTTCGACATCCCACGGCGCTGTGCAGCGACCTATTTTCCCGAGACCAATGTGCTCGTGCCAATCGGCAGCGTGGCTGAGAAGAGCAACACGCCCACGTCGAAGTATGTAGTGATCTCGGTTGCGCCGAGCTAAGCCGGGAGTGTCTGTGCGTTCTTGCATTCTGCATTCACGTTCGTAACCCCGCCTCCCGCGCGCCCACCGACGCGATATCCGGAAACGACCCGCGACCGAAAAACACGTGATGCGCAACAGCGCGTAGCGGTGACAACGCCATTCCTGTGAATCCCGCTTCAATCAGCATCGGCGAGCGCAGGCGCGCGAACAACGACCGCATCCACAAACGAGAGATGAAGCGTGAGCGGAAGGCGTCACCGGAGTAGGAATCGAGTCGCGCCATATCACCCGTCGAGATCGCGTCCCCGACAACCGAGGCCGCGAGCTCAGAGAGACGCATGGCCGGATCGAGACCGCCGGCTGTGAGTGGGGAGACAGCACCGGCGGCGTCACCGATCAGTAGCCCGCGGCGGCAACCAATCCGGCGCAGGACTCCGCCGACCGGGATCATCCCTCCACGCGTCTCGAGATGCTCTGCCCCGGACAGATCGAACATCGATTCGACACGCCGACGAAAGTCGCGCAGGGCCTGAGCGGCATGGAAGCGATGAGGATAGCCGCCTACTCCCAGATGCACCTCTTCACCGTCGTTCACATACCAGGCGAGATAACCGGGCGCCAGCCGCGGATCGATGAAGCAATGAAATCGAGGCTCACTGCCGGAGAACGGAAGTCGCAAGACCACCTCGGCGCCCGCGATCCAGGCCCTGTTCTCATCCAGCCCGAGATCACGAGCTACTCGCGATCGGGCGCCGTCACCACCGATGAGGGTCGTGGCTTCGACCGTGGTGAGAACGCCGAGCCTCAGGAGATCGATTTGGTTGACTGATCCGTCGAAGCGTGCCGTGCGATAGCTCGTCTCCGGCAGCCAGGTCACGCCTTCGCGGACGGCCTCGGCGAGAAAGTGACGGTAGATCCGGCGCATGTCGCCGACCCGAAATTCATCGCGGCCGCTGCGCAGGTCGATCCGCCGCCCGGCCGGCGAATAGAGACTGACTTCCCGGATGGCCGGCCCGAGAAATGCCTCGCCCAATGGGTAGTCTTCGAAGGTCTTGCGAACGAAGATGCCGGTCGTGTGAACGAACTGATCGACGTCGGACTTGCGGTCGACGAGGAGGACCGAGCAGCCGCGGCGCCCCAGGAGACGAGCGCACTGCAGTCCGGCCAGCCCGGCGCCGATGAGGACGACGTCAAAGCGTTCCATTGCGAAGTTCCTCGACGGCTTCACCCAGAGTGATCAGACGACCGAATCTGCGCTGGCGTCGCTGGTAGTCGGAAACGGCATCGGCCAGATCGTCGCCGGTCATATCCGGCCACATCTTTACCGTGAAGTAGAGCTCCGCGTACGAGCACTCCCACAAAAGAAAGTCGCTGAGCCGCATCTCGCGGCCGGTGCGAATCAGGAGATCGACGTCGGGCAGCGGATCGCTCAGATTCATGGCTGCGGCAAGGGCTGCCCGGAAGGCCTCGACCGAATTGTTCGGGGCCTGGCGAGCCGCCGTGGCGATGGCGGCGCGCGACGAGTAGTCGATGCCGATTCGCAGTCTCAATCGCTCGCAGTCCTCGGTCCTGGATTCAGCGTTCCGGGCCGCGGCAGCGATTCGGCGTGGCAGGCGATCTCGACGGCCGAAGACTTCGATCCGAACGCCCTGCTCGAGGCAGCGAGGCGTCTCGCGCTCGAGGTAGGCGGCGAAGAGGCGCATGAGAGCCGCGACCTCGCTGGGGGGCCGCTGCCAGTTGTCGGAGGAGAAGGCGAAAAGGGTGAGATCTGTCACGCCGAGATCAGGAGCGGCCTCGACGATTCGCCGTACGGCATCGCCACCGGCCTGGTGGCCGTCCCGCCGGCGGAGCGAGCGCTCTTCAGCCCAGCGTCCGTTTCCGTCCATGATCATGGCCACATGTAAATCAGAAGTACTTTGCATCGTAAAGCTCCTTCACAAAAAAAGGTTTCATCGTTTCATGGCCTCGATCAGGGACTCCATGTGATTCAGATAGCGCTCCAGCGCACGGCGTCCAGCTGCGGCCAGCCGGTACTCGGTGCGGGGAACCCGCCCAGCGAAGCCCTTGCTGCAGGCGATGTATCCCCCTTCCTCGAGCTTCCGGGCGTGCACACTCAGGTTGCCATCACTGGTTTTCAGCAGCGCCTTCAGATCGTTGAAGGTCAGCACGTCGTTGACCGCCAGCGCACTGATGATCCCCAGCCGAAGGCGCTCGTGAATGAGTCGATCGAGTAGAGGAGCCGAGGAGACGGCATTCTTCGGGGAGATCCTCTGCGTTTCCGAAGCTCCCTTTTTTCGCGGGGAGGGTGAGGCCTTTGCTGCCGATTGCTTAGCCACCGTAGTACCTCGCGATACAGAAGCCGAAGGTGAGATGGACGACGCCGAAACCGAGCCCCATGAACAGCGTCGAGGAAAAGAACGGCAGGAAGGCCGCGGCAACTCCGATGGCCATGATGGTCGCACCCATGAAGGGGACGACGCGGACCGAAAGCGCTCCGCCCGACATCACTGCTGTCCCATACAGGAGCAGCCACATCGAGGGTAGCTGTCCGGTCCAGCCATGCCGATAGAAAAGAACGGTCATCATGGCACCGGCGGCGAATGGCGGAAGAAAAGCCAGAGCGAATCGCCGTCCCGTGGCCGAGACCAGCGAAACATTCGTGAGGGACGCTTTGCGGACGATAAAGACTGCGCCGATGATGGCCGCCAGCATTCCCTCGGCCAGCCAGATCATCAGGAAACGCGGGGTCGTCGAATCGCCCCCTCCGAGCCACGCAGCGACGAGGGCGGTGATCCCGACCAACATCGTACCGATTCCTGGAACGGCTGTGAACGTCGAGGCGCGCTCCATGGTCGTCCGGATGAACCGAAGGTTATCGGCGGCATGGTCATGAAGCGCGGCGGGCCTGGGGGAATCGCTCATGTCTGGGAATTCTACTCTTCACTGAGATTCCTAGCAAGTACTTTGCCATGCAAAGAACAAGGGTTCTCGGTTCGACCGAGGTGTCATCTACGCGGGTTGGAGTGAACGCCGGAGGCGTTCCGGCTCGGTGAGCGGGCGAGGCGCCCGCTCCCCTCGGTCGTTGGGCAACGTGTCATCGTGCTCTTCAGCGACGTACACGTCGTTTCCCGGCTTCCAGGAAACTCCCAGTATTTATGCGGGTTCCCCGATGTGTCATCCCGAGCTGCAGCGAGGGATGACACCCACTCAGTTTCTTTCCTCATGGGCAGCGACCACGCTGTCCCCGGCTCAGGATGACAAGCTCGTTTCGTTCCCTCTCAGCGCATCGACCGGAACAACGCCGGGACGAACTCGATATCGGTCGCTTCGCGAACAGCCAGCCCGATCTGAAAATCGAGCACGTCACGAGCAACCGGATTCTGATAGTCGGTCAAGGCCTGCCTGACTGCATCCAGAGGAGCGATTCCCTGCGTCCGGGTCGTCCGGTAAATCTTCACCGCCAGAGCCTCGGCCGCGCCGGGCGTCAGGAGCTGAGGAATCGAGCTGCGAAGAACTTCGAGATCCGATTCGGCCAGATCGACCCCTCGCCTCTTCGACAAGGCCCGGATCAGCTCGAAGCCCTCTTCGGGATTCGTGGTCGGGAAAATCGGGATCTTCACGTCGACGCGTCCGGGGCGCTTCAGGTCGACCTCGATCAGGTCGGGGCGGCTCGAGGCCAGTACCCAGACCATCCGTCCGCGATTCTCGCTGTTGCTCATCTCCTTGGCGAACATCGAGTAGATACGACCTGACAATCCTGCGTCGTTGGCTCCGGAGTCGCGTTTGCCGAGGGCCTGATCGGCTTCATCGATAAAAACGAAGCAGCGGCCCAGCCCCTTCAACAAGCGAAAAATCTTCTCGAGATTCCCCTCACTGCTGCCGACCCACTTGTCGCGGAAGTTCTTGATCTTCACGACCGGAATGCCGGCCTCACCGGCCAGGCACTCGACCATGAAAGTCTTGCCCGTACCGACAGGTCCGCAGATGAGATAGCCCATCGGCAGAGCGTTGAGATCGTTCTGCCGCCACAAGGCGAGATCCTGGCGCAGCCAGCCCTTCAGCTTCTCCTGCGCATGCATGTCATCGAGCGAGCGATTGCTTTCGATGAACTCGACCAGGTCGGCGGAGTCTTTCTCCACCAGCTGCTTTTTCATCTCCACCAGGTCGCGTCCGCTGATCTTCTCCTTGCCGTACTCCTTCATCTTGAGCAGGTTCTCGATCGAGCTGATGGTCGTGCCGGCCAACTGAGTCGAAAGAATGGCCTGATCGGGTCCCTGGAACTCCGCCAGAGCCAGCGGATAGCGCGAGGCGATGACATCGAACGCTTCCCTCAGATCGGCAGGTGTCGGCAGCGGAATCTCCACCGATGCGCTCCGAGGATCGTGCACCAGTAGTGGATTCAGGTCATTGAGGTTGTCGGTGACGAGCCAGGTAACGAGCGAATGCTGCAGGAGCAGATCATCCGTAGCCCAGTCGCGCATGAGCATGGCCAGGGCATTGAGATCGTAGTTGAGTGAGCCAGGAAGGGCTGGTGCCACGAGGTGCGCCGCTTTGATGATGCAGCCGATCTGATGTTTCTCTTTTCCCAGCCGCCCGAGGTTCGCCGAATATCGAAAGTAACGCGTCAGAGTCTCGATGGCGGCGCGAGGAGACTTCGGCAACTCTGGTGATTCCTTCACCGCCGGCCACTGACAAAAGATCTCCCCGCCCTTCTCGATGCGGATGCCGTTGCCGAGGTCGTAGGTGAGGACGACGTCGAAGCGGGGCATCATGACGCGCATCAGGAAGTCGGTCAGATTTCCCAGCGTGCCGTTCGGGAGAACGAAACGATCGTTGACGTTGCCGTAAAGGATGAACTGATTGGCGGCGCGGCTCTGATAGAGCGACACCAGCTCAGTCGCCCAGGCCGGCAGGGGGAACTTACGGGGCGGGGCTTCCGAGGTCTCGGTCATCGTGGAATTGAGAATGGAGAATTGAGAATTGAGAAAGGAAAAAGAAAAGAGGTCCGTCGCATTACCGTTGCCCCATTCTCAATCCCCAATTCTCAATTCTCAATTGATTCTCTACTCCGCCTGCGGTCCGAGTGTCTTGGTAACCGGTTCGGACTCCGCGGGAGCTGCCGTCGACTCACGAGGCTCGAGGGCCATTCCCTCTTTCGCGGCGAAGTCGGCCAGAGCCTGATCGGCCAGTGCTTTCTGCTCCTCTTCCTTCATCTGGAAGTCATTGGTGTTCAGTGAGTCGCGGGCAACCCGTGAACGACCGGCGGCTTTCTCTCGCTCTTCCTCGACCATCGTATGAAGGCGGTCCAGCGTATCGCCGGAGCCGCCGATGGTGGAGATCATTCCCGAGGCCATCTCGGTCAGTTCGGCAGTAGCCTTCTTGATCTTGAGATCGTCGAGGCTGTGCTTGAGCTGAGAGATCTTGTCCTGGGCGGCACGGACGCTGACGTCGCGAGCCTTGATCAGCTCTTTGTACGTCGTCTCGGCCTGTCCAAGCTGCGTTTGGTTCTCAGTGAGCTCACGTGAAGTTGTCTGGAGTCTGAGAGCCTGCTGCGAGGCCAGATCGCGATTTCCGGCGCGCAGGTTGGCGGCAGTCTTGGCGCGGAGGTCCCGCTCTTCCACTTCCAGCTTCTTGACCTGGGTCATGAGCCGTTCGCAGAGGCCAGCATGAGCCGCCAGCCCCTGGTTGTAGTTCGCGATCTGCCGTCGGAGGTTCTCTTTCTCTACCTCGAGCAGCGCTTCCGGATTCTGGCGTTCCATGCCGGAGATGAAGAGGCCGAGAAAACCTCGAATCAGATTTCCGATGCGTTTGAACATTTTCTATCCCCTTAGAGCCGCCCAGTGTACCGAAAGTGAGGGCCGGCCTGAAGAGGCGGAGGGAGAGTGAGGGGGAAATTTCGGATTTCGGATTTCGAATTTCGGATTTAGAGTCAAAAACCAGGTTTTTTCAGTCGAGAGCGGAATTTGTGAATCCGGTTCCGCTCAGGCAGCTCATCCCCGGGGCTGCGAGGACCGGCGTGAAACGTTCGGCGGCCGCGCTTGCCAGCCGCCGCAATCCTTCGATGATCCGCTCCGACTCCCTGATGTAAAGGTCGCCATGCTGTCCATGCTCGACGAGCAGAAGCTCCTTCTGATAAGGGAACGTCGAGAAAAGACGCTGGCCCATCCAGCACGGCACGACCTCATCCTCAGTTCCATGTAGAAGGAGAAGCGGGAGATCGTAATCGGGAAGGACCCTCAAAGTATCGAGCTCGCGGCCGGAGATGAGGTGAAACGGAATCCTGCCGAATTTGAATCGCGCCATGTCGCCGAGGTTCGTGAATGTCGACTGGAGAACGAGTCCGCCGAAACGTACCGAGCGAAGAGCCTGCGCGCCGACAGCGCCACCAAGAGAAAAGCCGTACAGGAGCGAGGGAACTCCTTCCGGGCGAATCAGGTCGTGGTACTTCGCGGCGGCACGACCATCCTTGATCAGACCTCGCAGACTCGGTTTTCCTTCGCTTTTTCCATAGCCTCGGTAGTCGAACAGCAAGACGCTGATGCCGGCGTCGACGAGCAGGGGAATCACTCCGGCGCTGTAGGTGAGATTTCCGGTGTTGCCATGGCAGTAAAGCGCTGAAGCAATGGGTCGTTCAGCGCGGCAATACCAGCCATGAAGCGGGGTCCCGTCAAGCGATTGAAACTGGACGGAATCAACCCGTTCCGGGTCGAGCCCATAATCGGCCGGGTTCCAGGAGACGAGTGGCTCGCAGTCAGGATCGAAGAGCTGATGGTTGCGAAAGATGATGCGAGCCAGTTCCAGAGAAGCAACCGTCGCGGTTCCGATCACCGCGACGCGAGAAAGACTTCGCCTTGTACTGGAGTCCACGATCCACCTCGCCCGTTCGCTATGTATAACGATGATGACATATCCGCTATTCTCGTGGGACGAACATCTCATTTCATTTGCTTGCGTAACCTTCGGCACTGGCGCCGTGAGAACATACGAAAGGCAAGCTTGTCATCCTGAGCGACAGCGAAGGATCTTTGGTGACATCACCGGGGTTTGAGTTGGCAATTCTTCTCATGTCACCAAAGATCCTTCGGTCGCACTCACTCCCTACTGATCCTTTACACCTGCGCGCGCTCCCTCAGGATGACAAGTTCCAAAACCCACGTAAATACTGAAAGTCGCATTCTCAGCCGGGCACGCACCTCCTCTGGCATCACTTTCGCTAAAGAGAACCCTACCGGAATAGAATCCGGCAGGCTGCCGAAATTGATGCGCGCCGATAATCCCTTGTGGGTCGGCGCGCTTCGCTTTTCCGCCAGTAAGAAAAACTGATGGGCGACATCCGCGACCAAGACCCCGTCATCCCCGAGGGACCGTCCTCCGCCCCGTTCGTGCAGACACCCGAGACAGCACCCTCGGAACGCCGCTCGAAGCCCGACCCCACCCAACCCTTTGAGCAGACTCCGGCCGAAGCGCAGGAGATCCTTCGTAAGCCCATCAAAGACCTGGGGCTCAAGATCGAAGGGTCGCCGGTGGAGGATTACGTGCTGCAGCTTTACCGGGAGTTAGCGAAGGCCGGCTTGCAGCATTTCAGACCTGCCTGCTATCTGACCGACGAATGGGGTTGTCCTTCCGAGGAGCCGGTCATCGGCATTCCTTTTTATCTGGCCGATCGTCGCATCGGCGCCTTCGAGCGCGCCGCGAACGACATGGAAGAGGAGCCGGAGATCATGATGTACATGCGGCACGAGGCCGGCCACGCCTACAACTACGCATACGAGTTTTATAAGACCGCGGAATGGCGTGAGACGTTCGGACCCTTTCGGCGCCCCTACCGCGACGAGTACCGCTTCACTCCTTTTTCCAAACAGTACGTCCGCCATATCGCCGGCTGGTATGCGCAGAAACATCCTGACGAAGACTTCGCAGAAACGTTCGCTGTGTGGATGACGCCCGGCTCCAATTGGCGGAAGAAGTACGCGTCCTGGGGCGCCATCAAGAAGCTCGAGTACGTCGACCGCATCAGCCGGAACAGTGCCGACAAGCATCCGGTACGGCCGCTCGGCGAGATCGACTTCGACGTCGGCGCCATGGAAGCGACGGTCGAAGAGTTCTATCGCGAGAACATCGTCGATGAGGAGGAGGCCATTTCGCATCTCGCCCTCGACACGGATCTGGCCGACATTTTTTCGCTGCCGGCCAGGGGCCCGGACGGGATGAAGCCGGCCGCAGAGCTCATTGCAATCCGGCGCCGGGAGCTCATCGACAAGGTCTACTACTGGACCGGCGTGAAGCGTCCGCTCCTCAAGCATCTCATCGAATCGATCGAGCGCAGCGTGGCCGAACAGGGCCTCCTGTTCGATCCAAAGAGAGTCGATGCGGAGCTCATCGAACTGACCGTCTACGTCACCTCGCTGGCCATGACGCACCTGACTCAGGGTAAGCTGATCCGTACCTGATGAAGATCACCATCCTCTACGACACATGGGAAGGCACCGAGGAGTATCCCGGTGAGACCGCTGACCTGGCGCGCAAGGGAAAGAAGCTCAAGCGGCCCAAGCTCGATCGTGAAGAGATTGCCGCCGCTCTGACGAAGCTCGACCACGAGGTCGACATGTACGTACTCGACGGCCACGACGCCTCGCTGTCGGGGCTCATGCGCAAGCAGGCCGACCTGTTCTTCAACCTCACCGAATCCTATGGCGGCGATGACTCGAAAGACCTGCATCTGGCCGCCTTTCTCGAGCTCGTTGGCAAGCGCTACACCGGCGGTGGAGTGCAGGCCTTGTGCGTCGCGCAGGACAAGGTGCTGGCCAAGAAGATCGTCGGCTTCCACGGTCTGCATACGCCTTTCTTCGCGGTCTCGCACCGCGGACGCTTCGACCTGGAGCGGGACATCCAGTTTCCGATGATCGTGAAACCCTCCTCAGCGGATGGCTCGAAAGGAATCGACATCGGCTCGGTAGTCACCTCGGTCAAAGAGTTGATGGAGCGGATCGACTACATCGAGAAGGAGTTCGACTGCCCCTCGCTGATCGAGGAGTTCATCGAGGGTCGTGAAATCTACGTCGCCGTTCTGGGCAACGATCGCCCCGAGGCGCTTCCCCTGATCGAGCTGGACCTGTCGAAGCTGCCGGAGGGAATGCCCCGCATTGCCGGCTACGAAGTGAAGTTCGAGCGCGATCACGAGGCTTACAAGCTGACCAAATCGGGTGCGATCGAAGATCTCGATGAGGAGCGGACCAAGGAAATCCAGGAGGTGGCCCTCACTGCCTACTCGGCCCTGAAGATGCGCGACTACGCCCGAATCGATCTGCGGGTCTCGCCGAAAGGACAGATCTACGTCATCGAAGCGAACCCGAATCCCTGGCTCTCATCATCGGCGGAGTTCGCCATGGCCGCACGCGCGTCGGGCCGCACCTACAATCAGACCATCGGCGAGATTGTAGAGTTGGCGGCCGCGCGATACGGCCGCGGCGGAATTGGAAATTGAAGATTGAAACTTGAAAAAGTGCCACCGATGGCGGGCTTGTCATCCTGAGGGAGCACGCGCGACAGGGCGAGCTCGGAAAGAGTGAGTGCGACCGAAGGATCTTTGGTGACACGCGCAAGACCGTCAATGCGATCCGCGGCGACGTCATCGAAAATCAATCGCTCCTAACGCCTCGAAATACTGTGCGCCCCAGTGGAACGAAACGGCCATGTCGAAGCCCGAATGAACCGTCTGTCATCCGAGCAAGGCACGACGCTGCGTCGCCGTTGAGGAAATGAAACAAGGCTTGTCATCCTGAGCGACAGCGAAGGATCCTTGGTGACATCACCCGGTGCGAGTTGTCAATTTCTCTCATGTCACCAAAGATCCTTCGGTCGCACTCACTCCCTACTGATCCCTTACTCTTGCGCGCGCTCCCTCAGGATGACAAGTCCCCAAACCCTTGTGGCACAGGCCGCCCTCGGCCGCCTTTCCGACGACGAATTCAACAACACAATTCTCCGGCGCGCGACTCGTATTTCGAGAAGAGGCGGCCGAGGGCGGCCGCGCCACACGAGCCAACCCTCGAACTTCAATGCAGGATCGTCCCCGCCTTCACGACCTCGAAGGCACTGGCCGGAACCCTCTTCAACTGGTCGAGATCGTCGTCGTTCCAGCGCGTGGTGGTCTCGCCGCTGAGGAACCAGTCCGAGCCGTTGTCGGCGACGAACATGCCGTACTTCTTCAAAACCGCGAGAATCGTTCGCGCCGTTCCGGTGTAGCCGGAGAGGTCGAAGCCGGCTTTCAGACGGACGCGGAGCCCCATGGGTGGCGCGGCCGGATCGGTGCTGCTGCTGGCGAAATGAGTCGCTGGGTGAATGTAGGCGCGCTGCGTCGACTGGACAGTGAAGCGGAGAGCGTGCCGAATCTCGCCGCTGGTGGCCTCATCAAATCGCGCCAGACCGGGGAGAATCGGCAAGCCAGCCGCGTCCGCCGAGGTATAGCCATCGGGGCGCAGGGCGTTGGAGCGCAGGTCGAAAACAGCACCCGCTCCGGCGTGCCATCCCGGATTCAGATAGACGGCGTCGAAGAGCTCGTAGAGTACGCAACGATCCTGCTGCAGCACCAGAACATGGCGATCACCCCCCGCCTCGACCCTGGCATTCGGAGGGATCGGATAGGGCCCGGGATCGCTCTCGTCGGCGTACTGAAAGGTCACGGGAACCAGAGCCTGAGTCGCCGGGACGATGTCGAAGGGAATGCCGAAGTCGGGGTTCGAGCCGAAGTCGGGATGGAGGAACCGGCTACTGCCATTCATGTGAGCCATGTAGGCGGCGGAGTTAGGATCGACCGCATCTCTGGAGACATCGCGGTTCCACTCGTTGTCCGCGGGCAGGATCGGACATCCAGCGATTTGCGGAGAGGTGGAGACCGGCGGCGGTCGACGGGCCGGACGACCACGCGCAAACGAGGTACCGATGGTGAGCATCACTGAGAGCGCCACAATTGCGGTCGATGGCCGGATCATGGTGCGATCTTACCCCTTCGCACACCCGATCGGAGTGGCGGCATCTCTGCCGCCTGGCTCGGCGGCGTCCCGCGCCGCCGTTCTGTTACGTGCGGAAGGACTGTGCATGTCACCGGGCGGGGCCACGGAATGGCGCCGAGCCAGGCGACAGGATGTCGCCACTCCGGACCGGCAGCTCGGCCATCAATGTTAGAGTCCTCGCGGCAATTTGAAGGAGAAACGAATGCGACATTTCAAGGCGGTTCTGATGACCGTGGCGATCGCGGCGTTCATGGTCACTCGGGCCACAGCCCAGGATCTCGCTTCGTTCGACAAGCGGGTCTCGGTACGGAAACTCTCCAACGGACTCACCCTGCTCGTCCTGGAGCGTCCTGAAGCGCCGGTGTTCTCGTTCTTCACCTTCGTCGACGCCGGCAGCGCTCAGGATCCCAAAGGCGCAACCGGCCTGGCCCACATGTTCGAGCACATGGCCTTCAAGGGAACTGAGAACATCGGCACGACTGACTACGGCAAGGCCTCGGATTTCGATCAGCCGCTTTCGAAGTACGGAACGGTGCAGACCATCGACATCAAGACTCCCGAGCTCAACACCGAGCCCGCCGCTGGTAGTAGTGTCCCCGCGCAAAGCTCGGGGGCCGAAGGTAACTCACCCGAAGCGACGGAGTTCTTCGAGAAGGTCGTGGAGGGGCTGGGCGGGCGCCAGAATGTAACGGCCGTGAAGTCGCTCATGGAGAAAGCGTCGCTGTCGCTGCAGAAACCGCAACCGATGGAGTTGACGACGGAACAGACCGTCGTCCTGCCTGACACGCTGAGGCAGACCATGTCGATGGCGATGGGCTCGATGACCATGGTGGTGACCCCTTTGACATCATGGATTTCGACTCCGGGAGGCGTGCATGACCTGCCGTCATCGCAGCGCGACTCGGCCCTGCGCGACATCGATGAGTCTCCCTGGGTGATGGCCCAACGCGCCGGCACTTCGAAGCTCACTCTGGCTATTGCCGGTCAGGAAAAGCTCGGTGGCGTAGACACGAAGATTCTCGCGGTCAGCGGCAGTGGTATCCGGCCGGTGAAATGGTATGTCGATCCGGCTTCGGGTCGCATTCTTCGCAGCTCCATGCAGGTCGCGGAGCTCGGGGAGACAGGCGACAAGGTCACCGACTTCTCAGACTTCCGCACCGTTGCCGGAGTGGTGTTTCCCTTCAAGCAAACCGTCTCGATCAATGGCCGGATATTCGGGAGCGTGCAGACGACCGAGCTTCAGGTGAACATGCCGGTGGATCCGGCGTTGTTCGAGAGGCCGGCGAAGTAGGGGACATCTCCGGAACCGAGGACCTGACGCGAGTTTGCCTTTGCTCGGGATGACAGCAGAGGCGCGCGCTCCCCTCTGTCAGCCTATCTCTCTAATTGCTGGCGCTGCTCTTCACCAGCACCCTGTCGAGCTCCGCGTCACTGGGTACCGCCAGGGTTTCCGAAGCCACTTCGACCATGGGGATGCGCCGCTTTCCCTTGTTGAATTCGATGACCTTCTTCTCACCGACCTCGTCCTCGTCGATGTTGATGTAGCGGTACTCCATTTTCTTTGAGTCGAGATGACGAAGTGTCCGGACGGTGTCTCCGCACCAGTCCGCTCCGTAAACAGTGATGTCGTTTTTCATGAGACCTCCGCCCATGGAGTCTTCAAGAAATGGGCCGTGTCTGATTCCAAACTCGACTAGAATCGCGGCGATATGCGTCGATTCACACTGATGCCGGAACGCTTCGCTGTGGCGAAGCTCGATTCCGATCAGGACCTGCCGCCCTGGGCTGGTCAGGGGACGTTTTCGTCCATCACCAGAACCGAAGATGAGATCTCGATTGTCTGTCGCGAGGACCTGGTGCCCGATGACATTCTGGCGGAGCGAGCATGGCGTTGTCTTCGGGTCGAAGGACCGATCCCTTTTTTCGTGACCGGCGTCGCCGCTTCGTTCGCAACACCGCTGGCGGCGGCAGGCATCAGCATCTTCATCGTCTCCACCTATGACACCGATTATCTATTCGTCAAAGAGGGCGTTCTGGAGACGGCCATTGAGGTGTTGGAGGAGGAGGGTCACACCGTGAATCGCCGCGAGGTCACGAACTGAGGAGGCGGAATTGTGAATTTCGGATTTCGAATTTCGAATTTTGGATTTCGAATTTAGAGTCAAACCCTCAACCGCTCTCTGCCTCTTTTAAATTCGAAATCCGAAATTCGAAATCCGAAATCCCTTATGCTGCGTTCATGGCTCGCGTTCTTCTCGTCGACGACAACGATTCCATTCGGCGACTGGTTCTGAAAATGCTGGAGAGGGATGGGATCACGGTCGATCAGGCCTGCGACGGGCTCGAGGCCATCACGAAGCTGCAGGAGAACGACTACGATCTGACCATTCTCGACCTGATGATGCCGCGTGCATCGGGATTCGATGTCCTGGCCAGCGTC
>DASZZV010000060.1:0-5328 GCA_035544835.1 Thermoanaerobaculia bacterium | reverse complement strand
AGCCGCAGCGAGGGATCTGGGCGGGGGCCTTACACTCGAGCGCATTACCCAAATCGCCTGATGCCACGAGAGTAGGGCCCCCGCCCAGATCCCTCGCTGCGGCTCGGGATGACTCTCTCTCGCAGACAGCGAAGAGTTTTGAATCAGCAATGTAAAACAAGGAACCAACACCATGTATGAAAGAGTCACAGTCTCACGCGATTTCGATGCCGTAGCGATTCCCAGCGGAGAGATCGTCAAGATCGATTCCGGTACACAAGCCACAATCACACAGTCGCTCGGCGGCGCGTACACGATCATGACCGATCGCGGCATGATGGTTCGTGTCTCCGGTCAGGAAGTCGAGGCCATCGGTAAAGAGCCGGCCAAAACGATTCAGGTCGACGGCAATCTCTCCGACCAGGAGTTAGAGAAGCACGTCTGGGAACAGCTCCGCACCTGTTACGACCCCGAGATTCCGGTGAACATCGTCGACCTCGGGCTCGTCTATCTCTGCGAGGTTGCCCCCGAGCCCGAAGGCGGACACAAGGTCACCGTAAAGATGACGCTGACCGCTCCCGGATGCGGTATGGGTCCGGTACTCGCCGCCGATGTGCGAAACAAGGTGCTCGCGCTTCCCGGAGTCAAAGACTCCGACATCCAGGTGGTATTCGATCCAGTCTGGGACCGCAGCATGATGAGCGAAGCCGCCAAACTGCAACTCGGCATGATGTGGTAGCGAGGAAGGACCAGATCAGGCGGCGCCGCGTTTCTTGAGTTCTTCGCGAATCACCCGACGCAGCGTCTTCTCGATCGGCTCCTTACGTTTCTGAACGTACTCCCGGAGTGCGTTGTTGATCATGGTCTGGTAATTCCCGCCTCCAGCCTTATTCACCTGATCGCGAAACCAATCCAGAATCTGTGAATCAAGCCGAATCGTGATTCGGGTTTTCCCGCCCTCGGTCGGAATCACCGCTCCCCGCTTGCCATCTGAAAAATCGTATTCTCGTCGCATCACTGTTCCTTCTAGGTCCCTCTGGTCCTCCAGTAACCAGGCCGGCGGTTTTGGTGAGCGAACGCGACTACCTCCAGATATTCCGGATGGTCGCGGTAGATGATGAAGAACGGAAAGCGGCGGAGGGGTAACCGGCGCGCGTCTCCTCGAACTCGGACTCGCTTCACCTTTCCACCGACTTCCGGATGATCGACGATCATCTGCAACATTCTGCTGGGCTTCGGCCCAGAATTCATCGCCGAGGCCCACCCGTTCGCGCTCGTACCAAAGTATCGTGGCTTGCAGTTCGGCCTCGGCCTGCTGATCGATGCGGAGTGGCTTCACCGCCCGAAAATTTCGCGTTCAATGCGCCCGCGAACGTCGTTCCAGTCAGAGCTGACCGCTTCGCCTGAATCGAGTGCGGAACAGCGGCGCTCGATCTCGGCTGCCCAGGCGGCGTCAACGTCGCTGTCCGGTGGCCCTTCGAGGCTTTCCAGCAGTTTTGCAACAAGCTCGGCTCTTTCAGGTTCGGGCAGCGTCAAGGCCTCGTTCAGAAGGCGTTGCGTGTGCGTCATCGTTCTGAGTCTACCTCGGACGACAACTAAAGCGGCAGTAGGCATGGCGTTTTTGGGGCGTTAGCGTTAGAAAACATAATTGCACCGCCCAGTTCCTAGGCCGAGATTACACCCTTAAAGGGCGGCGGCGCGGGACGCCGCCGAGCCAGGCGACAGGATGTCGGCCACTCCGACTGGGATTCCGGCTCCGGAAGAGTGTGCGCTGTTCCAGATTCACGAGAGGACGCGGATCAGCCGGGCGATGGCGTTGTCATGAGCCATGGTCGCGAGCCCGTCATGGTTGAAGAACCAGATCAGACGGATGACCCAGAATCCCAGGAGGACAAGGATCGCGCCGCCGCCGATCCGGTAGGTGGGAAGCTTAGGTGGCTGGCCGCGCACGGTCTCGACGATCTTGTAGATCCAGAGAAAGATCAGGTAGCCGAGGAGAAGCGGCCAGATGGCGTGATACCCAAACGCCTCGCGGAACTGGCCGTGCGTGGCATAACAGAGCGCGCGGGTGATGCCGCAGCCGGGGCAAGGGAGGCCGAGGATCAGCGGGAAGGGGCAGACCACCGGTCCCGTACGGCAGTAGGGAAAATAAAGGAAGCTCGCTGCCAGTAGCGCTGGCAACGAGCTTCCCCAGAGAATGACTCGCCAGGGTTTAGCCCTGTTTGGACCAGATCTCATTCAGTTTCTGCTGAACCAGGTACTGGCCGACGGGCGCCAGAAGAATCAACAGCAGGGCGTGGAGGGCGATCTCGTCCTTCCCCTGAATACCGGCTTTTTTTTGCATTTCGGGAAGGCCGTTGGCGTAGAGCCAGCCCGCGTACCAGAACAGCGGGAAACAGATGAAGCCCGGGAACACGAACATCGGATTGACTGCCTCCTTGCCCAGGTACGCGTTCATCTCCTTCACGCGGAGCCACTGCCAGTAGATGCAGTACACGCCGCACGTTAAGAATCCGAAGATGAGCACGGTGTTCGGATCTTCCGTCTTTTTCCCGCCGGGGATGTTTGATGCTGCCGGTACATCGGCCATGATTCCTCCTTAATCCAAATCAAATCTAGCTGCACACTACCGCAACAGGCGACAGGATGTCGCCGCTCCGATTACGTTTTCGAGTTACGGAAAAATGTCCGCTGTCCTAAAGCCTTTCCCTGCTGAAGCTCCTGAGCCTGCTGGTAGACGTCGATCGCGCCGAAGATGCAGAGCGGGATGATGAGCAGGCCGAAGGTAATCGTCGCCAGGATCAGTGAAACCAAACCCTTCTGCCATTGGCCGATGTAGAAGTAGCCGACGCACAGGAGAAAGGCGTTCAGCAGGCAGGCTTTCCGCGGATCACGGCCGCCGAGGTTCAGGGTGATGCGGGAAGGAAAAACGCCACCCCCGGAAGGAGGTGGCGTTTGTGTTGGATCGGAAAAATTCATCCGCCGGTACTTACATCTTATCGGCGAAATCGCTGATCATCGGGATTCTAAAGCGCTCTCCCTTGATGGCTTTCATAATGGCCAAGATGGTGACGGCGAGCCAGGCAATGGAGACAACGCAGGGAATGAACGCCAGGGCACATCCGAGGAACGGAACGAAGTGAGCGATGATGTTGAAGACGATGAAGAAGACGAAGAAGGCGATCGACATGGCCAGCCCGTTCTTGGCATGCCATTGAATATCGGGATCCTCTTTCTTCGTCAGTAGAGGAATCAGCGCGAGGATGCCGAGGTACGACAGTACCAGCATCAACGTACGGTCCGAGCCTCCTCCACCCGCGGGCGGAGGTGGTGGCGGTGTTATGTAGTCGCTGCTCGGCGGCGGCGGTGTGTACGACGGTGGAACTGACGGTGGAATGTCGCTCATTCAGCTCTCCTGCAATTCGATTTGTTGGATCGTCAGCGATTCTATCCTGAATTGCCATCGTCCTCGTTAACCCCGTGACATGCGACGAATCATCGACCATCGCGCCAGAGCCATGGGTACCACGCAGAGGACCGTCGATACGGTGATACATGTCACCAGGGGAATGATCGGGCTCTGCAGCGGCGATCCGTCATCGAGTCCGAGAAGGACCTTCAGGAGGATGCGGTGCATCGGACGGGCCACGAGCAGCATCATCCCACCGACATACAGCATCGAGAGTCCCATATAGGTGAAGCCGCCGATGGAGAGAGCGACCTCGATGGCGTTCTCATTTTTCCATTCCGGATCGATGGCGCCCATGCCGATACCCATCACCACGAGTGTGGTGCACATGAGCGCGCCACCGGGAATCGTGTACAGCCAGATCGTCCTGCCGGCCCCGAGCATGAGGTTCCCCGCGCTGATGAGAAGCAGCGTGAGCACCAACATCGGAAAGAGATAGATGGCGCTCTTGAGAAGGAGAAAACGACTGAATGACACCGGCGCACTGCTCACGATCCAGTACGACCGCCCCTCGGTTGAAAGAGATGGATAGGCGAATCGGAGGCAGACCGCGGCGACGACGAAGCCGGCCATGCCGAGGTTGAGATAGGAGACGAGAAAGGAGCGGGCATCACCCTCGAGAGGCAGCGTCTGAAGGTTGTACAGATAGATGAAGATGAGTGCTGCGAACATCACGAACTGCGACCATTGCGCGGCCTCGCGCGTCACTACACGCACTTCCTTGAGGATGATGGCGCGGACGGGTCCGGTGGCTTTTCCAAGAAGGCGCTCCAAACCAGCGACCATCGTTCCGCCCCCGATCGCCGCCGGGGCCGAGCTCTCTCGAGAGCGAACAAAGGCCCGGAAATACAACTGCCTCGCCGTTAGGAAAAACAGCGCGACGGAGATGGCCGCCACAGCCAGAAGCCGCCACTCCATGAGCTGCATAGATCCCTCGGCGATGGCGATGAGGTGGCGGGCCAGCCAACTGCTCGGATACCACTTCCTGGCGGGCAGCTCCATGGCTCTGAGGATGCGTACCAGATCGTCAGTCTCGAACTTTTGAAAGAGCCGTTCCGGCCGCGACATACGCAGAGCGATCACGGCGATACTGAAGGCGATGATGGCCAGGGTGGCAGCGATCTGCTGAACGCGTCCGATCGGAAAATAACGAACCAGAAGAAGAATCAGAATGGATCCGAGTGCGACCGGGATCAGCGTGAAGACTGCGAGGTCTAGAAGCGTGGCCACGAAGAATCGAACGCCTTTCCCGTATTGCCTTCCCAGCGCGAAGAGCATTGGGGTCAGGAACCCCAGCACGGCGTAAGAGCTCTGCAGGTACGTCTTTCCAAAGCGCCCCAGGAGCAGGCGCTCCAGCCGTCTGGGAGCGGCGTGATATAGCTCGAGATCCAGATCTGTAAAGAAGGCTCCGATCGAACTGGTCATCGCCGAGAAGAAGAGGACGGACAGACAGGCCAGCATCACCAGCTCGAGAAAATTGGCGACGAGTCCAAGTGAGAAGAAGGGACTAAGGGCCTCGATGTCGGCCACGGCAGCGAAGAGCCGGGCCGAAACGCGATAGTCGCCGTAGAGAAAAGCCCCGCTGGTGACGAGCACGATCAGGATCCGCACGACCGACCCCGCCGTCCAGGGGCGAAGGCGGGCAATGGCAAGGCGAAGGGGCCACATGGATGTCGATGTTAACTGAGGCGGAGGCTCATCCATCTCGCAAGCACGATTTCGTCAGCGAACCGCAACCGTGTCATCCCGAGCAAGGGACAGCGTGCGCGCTGCCACTGAGAAAAGAAACTGAGTGGGTGTCATCCCGAGCCGCAGCGAGGGATCTGGGCGGGGGCCTTAGACCCTTGGCCATCGAAAATGTTTGCGAGCACCACGATGGA
>DASZZV010000059.1:0-2694 GCA_035544835.1 Thermoanaerobaculia bacterium | reverse complement strand
TCAGTCCCCTCCGCACCGGAGCGGCGCGAATGGCCCTCGGCGCGGCGGCCTTGATCGGTCACGCCTTTCCCATCATTCCCGTTGGACTGGTTTATCGCGACAAGGACCGCTTCCGATCCGACGCATTGTTTCTGTCCGGATTGCCGATTGAATGGAGCGACCTCGAGAAGAGCTCGGAAGACGACGCCGACGCTGTAAGGGAGTTGACGCGGCGTATCGACGGAGGACTGCATGCCGTAACAATCAATCTCGATCAGTGGGAGGATGCGCCCATCGTCGAGTGCGCCGAGGCGATCTACGCATCTGAGCTAGGGCTGCCTCGGAATGCCGCGGAGCGCTTTGAACGGACCCGCCAGATCGCCCGCTCGCTTCGTAGGCTGCGCACCAGCGCCACAGAGGCAGTCGATCCGCTCTATCGGTCCGTCGTCGATTACGCCCGCCTGATGAAGGAGCTTCATCTCCGCCCCCACGACCTCACACTGACACCGGCGCGGTTCACCATCGCCCGCTGGGTCGTCAACAAGCTGACTTTTCTTTTACTCGCTACTCCTCTCCTGGTAGTCGCGCGAATTGTGTTCTTCGTCCCCTACGAAATCACCGGTCGTGTAGGCTCCAGGAGAAAGTACTCCGAGGACGTGCGAGCCACTCTGAAACTTCTGGGAGGGGGGGTACTGCACCTGCTCTGGATCGTGGCTATTTCGATAGCCGTCGGCGAGAACTTTGGATGGAGGTTCGCGCCGGTTGCCTTCCTGCTGCTGGCCCTGCTCGGTTTCGCCTCGATCTTTCTCTCCGATCGGTGGTATCGGACTTTCGCACAAGCGCAGCGGTTTCTCCTTCTCAACAGGCGCGAGAGTCTGCGATCGCGGCTGCTGAAGCGTCGTGCCGATCTGGCCGGGCAGCTCGAAGAGCTTCGGCTGAGGTTGTTGGAGCGGAAGCAGTAAAAGGGCCAATCGGAGTGGCGGCATCTTTGCCGCCTGGCTCGGCGGCGTCCCGCGCCGCCGTTCTCGTGGCACTGATCTGCTTTTAGCGATCTACCGTAGAGAGCGGCGGCGCGGGACGCCGCCGAGCCAGGCGACAGGATGTCGCCACTCCGATAACCCGAGCCGCTATCGCGGGGTGATCGTCAGGATCGTCTTCCGCGAGAAGTTCTGCCCGAGCCCGGAGGCTGACGCTTCCTCCTCGTGGCGTCGGGCGATCAATCGATCTCCATTCCTGACGACCCTCCAGTTTTCCTTGTGGAGGTTATCGACACCCACCAGGAAGAAACTGGCCCTCAGTTGCGAGGAGCGATCGACGACCAGCGGCAGACCATCATCGGACAACCAGATACTCATCTTCACCTCGAGCGATTTGACATGCTTCTTCTGGAACGAGGAGAGGTGCGGAGGAATCTTCAATACGAGCAGCCGCGAGGGTTTGCCGTCGACCGATCCCGGCCTGTCCTCCAGCAACTGCGCGCTCTCGGTTTCTTTCAGAAGCATCTCCGCGAAGTCGATGCAATCGGCGATCTCCATGGCCTGAACGGAATTGATGGAGTTGCGGATGGGCTCGGGAAGGTCGGGGTTCTTTTGATGGGCCAATTGCTCTTCCCTGACCCGCCGGGACAAGGCTTTCGGATAGCGAACATCCAAACCCTCGGTAGTCTGGGTGATCTCGAACTCTATGACTGCTTTCTCAACCAGCGGCTCGCCGCCGGCCCGGGTGTGCTGATCCAGCTCGAGCTGAACAGTTGCCGAGAGCGGACTCGAGGCGCTCATCTTCTGCAGTACGTGACGCAGATCAGCGAGCCCGTCCGCACCAGCCTGCAAAGGCAGCAGAAAGCCGAGCATGGTTACGACTGCAATTGTTCTGAGTTCCCCGCTGTGATTCCTGAAAACCATTCGCCACCTCTCACTGAACTGAATGCCCGGCCGCAATACTTGACTAATCAATGACTACCTACGATACTATTTACATGACATCGACGATCAGGGGCATCCGTGCCGAGATCAGCCAGCGCCGGCCGTTTCGCTCTCCCCATCAGGAAGGCCTCATTTCGTTGCTTCGCACCACTGATCTCGTACGTCGCTACCTGTCGCGGGTCGTAGAGCCTCACGGCATCACTCTCCAACAGTACAACGTCCTGCGGATTCTGCGCGGCGCCGGTGAAGAAGGGCTGCCCACCCTGGACATCGCTGAACGAATGATCGAGCAGACTCCGGGGATCACGAGGCTACTCGATCGCCTGGTGACCAAATCACTGGTCCGGCGGGAACGATCGGCGGAAGATCGCCGACAGGTCTACTGCTGGATCACGCCAAAAGGCTCGGCCCTGCTGGAGCGTCTCGATCCCGAGGTGGATCAGGCCGACGTCAACGCTCTAGGCGACATCAGTCGAGCCGCGGCCAGGTCTCTCACCGAAATCCTCGGAAACATAAGAGCTGCACACGCAAAATAACGGGATGTTACGAATCTGGAAACGTACCGGTGCAATACTTGACATGTCAATCAGTGTTCCACGACGATAGCTCCAAATAGGAGAAACAAGCATGAAACGATTCAGTCCGCTCGCAGTCCTCATGACCCTGACGGCCGCTACCCTGTCAGCCGATACCTGGATCGTCGACAAGGGCCATTCCAACGCCACGTTCCAGGTCCGCCACCTTCTTTCGAAAGTCTCGGGACGCTTCACCGACTTCTCCGGAACGATCAACA
>DASZZV010000058.1:0-4038 GCA_035544835.1 Thermoanaerobaculia bacterium | reverse complement strand
CGATTGTGCGAGGCGCCGAAGGGTCGAGTCCCCCGCCCAGATCCCTCGCTCGACGCTCGGGATGACACCTCCGCAAAGCGGCCTAAATACTGGGAGTTTCTTAGAAGCCGCAGCGAAGGATCTCAAGATAGGACGATCTGAGTCTAGATCCTGCCACTGGAGATCCTTCGCCGCGGCGGCTCAGGATGACAAGCTCGGGAAACCCGCTTAGATACTGGAGGTTCATTAAGAGCGTGGGGTCTCTTTCAATTCTCAATTCCCAATTCCGCGATAATGTCTCTCCGCTTCACGGTCAAAAAAGAGGGAAATGATGGTCAAGAAAACCGCCGCTGCAATCTTTACTCTCCTCGTCGCCGTCAGCGCCTTCGCTGAAAAACGTGCCTTCACCATCAAGGATCTCTACCGGATCCAGTCCATCGCCGACGTTCACGTCTCCCCGGACGGTCGATCGCTCGTCTATTCCATTTCCACTCCAAACCTGGGCAAAGGGAAGAAGGTCGGGCATGTCTGGATGATGGAGGCCGACGGAGCCAATGCACGCCAGATCACCTACAGCGACAAGGGGGAGAGCTCCCCGAACTTCTCTCCCGACGGAAAGTGGATCTCCTTCATCAGCTCCAGGGAAGGCAGCTCCAACCTTTACCTCATGCCGGTGTCGGGTGGAGAAGCGCATCGCCTGAGCAAAATCTCGACGGGAGTGGCCGATCCGCTCTGGTCCCCCGACGGCAAGTGGATTGCCTTCTCGTCCGACGTCTATCCCGAGTGCGGCGCCAACGACCCCTGCAACAAGAAGCTCGCCGATCAATGGTCGAACGGGCCGCTCAAGGCTCACAGCGCCGACTCGCTTCTCTATCGACACTGGACAGCCTGGAAGGACGGGACGCGGACTCACGTTCTGGTAGCGTCGACCGCCAGCGGCGACGTTCGAGACCTCACTCCGGGAGACTTCGACTCTCCACCATTCAGTCTCGGCGGGCCGCTTTCTTACGACTTCTCGCCCGACTCCTCCGAGATCGCCTTCGCCTCGAATCACGATGTGGAACAGGCCTCGTCGGTGAACGCCGACATCTGGCTCCTTTCGCTTCGCGACGGCAACGCTCATCCGCGCAACATCACCGCTGCAAACAAAGGCTTCGACGGTAGCCCGCGATTCTCGCCCGATGGGCGTTCCATCGCCTATCGCACGCAGACCACCCCGGCCTACGAGTCGGCTCTCTTTCAGCTGGCGGTCTTCAATAGACAGAGTGGAACAAGCTCGATCGTGAGCGGCAGCTTCAACGACTGGATCGATGATCTCGACTGGACAAAGGACTCGAAGTCCTTGTTCTTCACGGCAGAAGTAAAGGGGATCAACCCGATTTTTCGTCTCGACCTGGGGTCGAAAGCGATCACTCGCCTCCTCGACGACCGAACCATCGACGAGTTCACCTTCACCGCCGATGACCGAACCATGTTCTATGTCAGGCGATCGGTCGGTGAGCCGGCCGAGATCTTTCGCGCCGACCTCGCCTCAGGCGGGAAGAAACGAATTTCGTCGATCAATCAATCGGTGGCCGACGAGGTCGACATCCGTCCCGCCGAGTCGATCTGGGTCGAAGGCGCCGGCGGCGCAAAGATCCAGTGCTTCATCGTGAAGCCGCACAATTTCGACCCGAACAAAAAGTATCCGCTCATTCTCAACGTCCACGGCGGTCCACAGTCGCAATGGGCTGATTCGCTGCGAGGCGACTGGCAGGTCTACCCCGGCGCCGGCTATGTGGTCGCCTTTGCCAATCCACATGGCTCGACAGGCTACGGACAGGAGTTCACGGCCGAGATCTCGGGCGATTGGGGCGGTCAGGTTTACGAAGACCTCATGAAGGTGACCGACGCCCTCGAGAAGCTCCCCTACGTCGATCGCAATCGTATGGGCGCCATGGGCTGGTCCTATGGCGGCTACATGATGAACTGGTTCGAGGGGCACACCACCCGCTTCAAAGCCATCGCGTCGATGATGGGGCTGTTCGACCTCACCTCATTCTACGGAGCCACCGAGGAGCTGTGGTTTCCGGAATGGGACCTCAAGGGACAGCCCTGGAGCTCGGAGCTGTATCAGAAATGGTCACCTTCGAACTACGTGAAGGACTTCAAAACACCCTGTCTCGTAATCACTGGAGAGCGTGATTACCGGGTTCCGTATACGCAGGGGCTGGAGATGTTCACGGCACTTCAAAAGATGAAGGTCCCTTCCAAGCTCATCGTCTACTCCGAGGCCGGGCATTGGCCCAGCTGGTACGAGATGGTGCTCTACTACACCGCGCACCTGGAGTGGTTCCACAAGTATCTCGGTGGCGGCGAGCCACCGTGGACGACCGAGCAGTTTCTCCGCAACGGCATTTTCGATTCGGCCACCGGCGAGCGCGTCAAGGCCGAGAAGCCCGATGACGCGGCGGCAATGAAGCCGGCCGAGAAGGCACAGCCTGAAAAAGCACCGAGGGCGACGAAAGGAAAGCCGGGTCAAAAGCCGATAACGCCGTAGGCAGACAGCTGTTTCACGCGAGCATCGATTACTCTGCGCCGGAGGCGCTTCGGCTCGGTAGCCGGCGGTCAGCGCGAAGCGCTGCACCGCCGGTTCGAAACGATCCCAAAAAAGGTCCTGCGCCGGAGGCGCTTCGGAGTCACCACAGGTATCGAACATCAAACTCAATCCCGTGCCTTGCCAGCAGTCGCTTGTACTCATCCTGAAATGTACGCTTTCGGTGATGTTCTTCTTGTGTCTCGATGTACTTCGCGACCGCGGTAACGTTCGAACGGCTAACTGCAAACGCGCCGTACCCTTCCTGCCACGCGAAACGGGGTACCCCCATCTCCTCGTGCATCCACTTTGAGGAGACTCTTTTCACCTCACGCATAACAGAAGCCACGGCGTGAGTAGGTCTCAGTCCCGCGAGTATATGGACGTGATCTTCGACCCCTCCAATGGTCAGAGGTGCGGCGCCTTCGGTCCGAAGACAACCGCCGAGGTATTCGTGAACTCGGTCACGAATAGCCGGACCAAGAAAGGGAAAGCGATCCTTGGTGCTGAAGACAAAATGATGCTCTAAGCTTGTATGTGTTGTTGGCATGGTCGGCCGGCCATGCGAAGTCCCCGTCGGAAGTCTACCTCGGTTCGACTCCGGAACGCCTCCGGCGTTCAAGTGTTTTGTTGCTCATCTACCGGCGGTGCAGCGCTTCGCGCTGACCGCCGGCTACCGAGCCGTAGCGCCTCCGGCGCAAGAGCAGAGCGATTGATCGATGCGGAGTAGCAGCGCGTATCAAATTGCAATGCTAAATATCATCGTCAGTTCTTGGCTGTTTACAATCACCAATTACGACGATGTCTTTACGCAAATCGTTTTGGCCTCGGTAAAAAACTCCAGCGACCCGAATCCTCCCTCCCGACCGACTCCGCTCTCTTTCATTCCTCCGAATGGGACGCGCAGGTCGCGAAGCAGCCAGGTGTTCACCCAGACCGTCCCCGAGTCGAGAGCAGCGGCGACCCGATGGGCACGATCGAGCCGAGTCGTCCAGAGAGAGGCGGAAAGGCCGAAGCGAGTTCCATTGGCGATGGCGATAGCCTCCTCCTCCGTGTCGAAGGGCGTGATCGTCACCACCGGTCCGAAGATCTCTTCCTGCATGATGCGGCAATCGCTCTTTGCCACCGCAACGACAGTGGGCTCCAGGAAAAAACCGCTCTGCAGCTTCGCTGGAAGGTCGCGCGGATGGTTCCCGCCACTGAGGATCTCACCTTCCTCCCGAGCCAGAGCGATGTAGCCCTTCACCTTGGCCAGATGGTCTCGGCTGACCAGGGCGCCGAGATCTGTCCTGTCGTCGAGCGGGTCTCCGACAACCAGCTGGCGGGTGCGTTCGACGAAACGTTCCACGAACTGGTCATAGATCGAGCGCTCCACGAGGATGCGACTTCCGCACAGGCAGATCTCGCCCTGATTCGCGAAGCTCGACTGAATCGACGTCGGAATCGCTTCCTCGAGGTTCGCGTCAGCGAAGATGATGTTGGGG
>DASZZV010000057.1:0-3767 GCA_035544835.1 Thermoanaerobaculia bacterium | reverse complement strand
CGTCGCACCGCGGGCGTCCACGTAAAAAAATGTAGAAATGCGGGTTAGACTCGCCTCACCACCTTCCGGTAGACGTCCGATATCCCAGCCATGAAAGTTCTGCACCTAGCATCTTCGAACCGCTGGACCGGCGCAGCGGCACCTGCCTTTGCCGAGGTGGAAGCCCTTCGCGCCGCCGGTATCGACGCCCGGTACGCATATGTTGGTGGCTATAGGCTCGAGCAGAAGCTCGCCGAGGTCGACTTTGCCCTGCCACTGATTAGAAAGCGACAATCTCCATCCGGGCTGATCGACTCGGTTGGCGCTCTTCGCCGCGTCGTCGTGGAGAATCGCATCGACATCCTGCACTCGCATCTGACCTACGATCACTTTCTCGGCTCACTGGTCAAGCGCGGCAGCCGCGCCGCGCTGGCGCGTACGTTTCATTCCCGCCGAACCCTCCGCCGGGACCCATTCACATCGGCCCTGCTGAGCGCGACCGACGGGATCGGCCTCATCAACGCCGAGATGGAGCTTCCATCGGAGCGCTTCCGTAAGAAGCCGCACACCTGGACACCGCCTCCCGTCGATCACCGTATCTTCAGACCTGACGGAGAATCTGTTCGGGCGTCGCTGCAAGTCCCCACGGAGGGAAAAGTGATCGGCATCATCGGAAAACTCGCTCCGAATCGAGGGTTCGAAGAAGCGATTCTTTGCCTCGCAGCGATCCATCGGCTCGATCCATCAGTGCGGCTCATGATCATCGGTCATGCCAATGGACCGCACCGGCCCGTGATTGCCGAGCTGGCGCAGAGTGCTGGCGTCGGTGCGTCGTTGATCTGGGCCGGCTATCACGAAGAAGACCTCGCAGACTACTACCGGGCTTGTGACGCCATGATCTTCACGGCTCCAGGATCGGACGAAGGACACCGCGCCATTCTCGAGGAGATGGCCTGCGGTGTTCCTCCTGTCTCCTATCCGATCAAGGGAGTAAGGCAGTTGATCGGAGACCTCTCGGACCGCCTGGTAACCAGCGTGCATCACCCCGAGGCGATGGCCAAAGCAGTGCTGGACGTTCTCGGAGAGCCGGACAGGACCTCGCTTCAAGAGGGAGTCTCGGAGAGGTCTCACCAGTTCGGCTTTGAAACCACAGCCCGGCGCCTCGTCGATTTTTATCACGAGGTTCTGCGCCGCCGCCGCGGCTCGCCGTCGGCCTGATAGGCTAGAATCGCGCCCTTATGAGACTCAACGTCACGAACGAGGTCGGCAAGCTCAAGAGCGTGCTCGTCCATCTTCCCGGCCGCGAGATCGACGTGATGATCCCCTCCATGATGGAGGAGCTGCTGTTTGACGACATCCTCTACGGCCAGGCCGCCCGCGAGGAACACCGCAGGTTCCAGCAGATCATCTACTTCGTTGCCGAACAGGTCTACGACATTCAGGATCTGCTGGAGGAAACCCTCGAGGAACCGGACATCAGAAAGGAGATCCTGCAGGATTTCGGCAGCAGATTTCCGTTGCGCGGTGAGCTGCGCGAACGTCTGTACGGTGCGAAGCCCCCGGAGCTGGCCGAGCTTCTGATCGGGGGCGTCTTCAATGAAGCAACGCGAAAATCCTCAACGGCCTGGCAGTTACCGCCGGTACCGAATCTTTTTTTCAGCCGTGACCCCCAGGTCGTCGTCGGCGACGGAGTCGTAATCTCCTCGATGGCCACGGAAGCTCGACAACGGGAACCTCTTCTCTCCCGTTATGTCTTCCGCTATCACAAGGCTTTTCGCGAGCGCGATCTTTTCTGGACCGATCACTTCGATGAGCCGTGGCCGAAGAAGCCGGCTGCTGTGCGCCGGCGCCCCACTATCGAGGGCGGCGATGTGCTCGTGCTTCGTCGCGATCTCCTTCTGGTAGGTCTGTCGCAGCGGACCAACCACGCCGGTATCGAGTACCTGGCCGAGGCACTCAAGGCCTCCAACGCCGGAGTGAAGACAATTCTCGTGGTCGAGATTCCGAAAAAGCGCTCCTATATGCACCTCGACACCGTGTTCACGGCCATCAACCGCGACGAGTGCCTGGTCTATCCACCGGTGATCCTGGCCGGCGGATCGGAAGAGGCGAAGGTGTTTCAGATCGACCTCACCAAACGCGAGCTGACCTACACCGCGCAGAGGTCGCTGCTGTCCGCCCTCAAGCGCAAACGTATCGACCTCAAGCCGATTCCCTGTGGCGGCGAGAGCCTCATCGATCAACAACGCGAGCAGTGGACCGATGGCGCCAATGCCTTCGTGCTGGCCCCGGGTGTCATCCTCCTTTACGAGCGAAACATCAAGACTGCCGCAGAGCTGAGTAAGAACGGTTACCACATCATCTACGAAGACGATCTCCTACTCGGGCGCAGTGAACTGGAGACATGGACCGATAAAAAATACGCGATCCAGATTCAGGGTCACGAGCTGTCGCGGGCAAGAGGCGGACCACGATGTATGACCATGCCTCTGGACCGAGAGGACCTGTGAGGCCAGATGTCAGATGTCAGATGTCAGATGTCAGAGGATACGACTTCAGACAGACTCAGAATCGCGGCTTTTTCTCGATGCCTTTGCTGACATCTGACATCTGGCATCTGACATCTGTCTCACACAATGAACAGCACACCTGACAACAAGAGCGGCCCCGCCAAACCTATCGCCGTCGTCGCTTTCGGTGGCAACGCGTTGTTGCGAGCCGAGGATCGCGGTACGCAGGAAGAGCAGATCGCGCGCGCCAAGCAGGCAGCGCGATGGCTGGCCGAGATCATCCGTCACGAATACAAGCTGGTCATCGTTCATGGAAACGGGCCACAGGTAGGCAACATCCTGATCCAGAGCGAGGAAGCTTCCACGAAGGTCCCGCCGCAGACACTCGATGTGGCCGTCGCACAGACGGAGGGATCCATTGGCTTTCTGCTCCAGCAGGCCATGCGCAATCGATTGGAGACGCTCAATCTTCCGGGAGATGTTGCCACGATCCTCACCGAGGTCGAGGTCGATCCGAACGACACCGCCTTCAAGAAACCGACCAAGCCGATCGGTCCGTTCTTCACCCGCTACCGCGCCGAGACGCTGTCGCGTGATTACGGATGGACTGTGCGGGAAGACTCGGGACGCGGCTGGCGGAAGGTCGTCCCGTCACCACGACCGCTCAGGATCCTGAACCTCCGCGCCATTCGCGCGCTGATCGAGTCGGGCGACTGCGTCGTCGCCGCTGGAGGGGGCGGCATTCCGGTCATCAAAGGGCGGGACGGTCAGTGGCGGGGAATCGAAGCGGTGATCGACAAGGATCACGCCTCGGCCCTGCTCGCCGCCGAGCTCAAAGCTGCGCTCTACATCGTTCTCACTGCCGTACCCAAAGTGGCCGTCGATTTCGGCAAGCCGACGGAGCGGTGGCTCGACGAGATGACCGTGGAGGAGGCCGAGCAGCATCTCGAGGATGGTCAATTCCCCCCTGGGTCGATGGGTCCCAAGATCGAGGCGGCCATCGACTTCGTGCGACGCAGCGGCCAGGAAGTACTGATCTGCGATGTCGACCATCTTCGGGAAGCACTCGATCGCAAGGCAGGAACGCGGATCACCCCGTAGCGAGGCTTCAGGTGATCACTCGCGCCGCGCCGTTGCTGTCATCCCGAGCGGAGGACAGCGTGCGCGCTGCCACTGAGAAAAGAAACTGAGTGGGTGTCATCCCGAGCCGCAGCGAGGGATCTGGGCGGGGGCCTTAGACCCTTGGCAATCGAAAATGTTTGCGAGCACCACGATGGA
>DASZZV010000056.1:0-3258 GCA_035544835.1 Thermoanaerobaculia bacterium | reverse complement strand
TCGCCCCTCCCGCCCACCCACGCATGCTCGGGATGACAGCAACGGCAGCCCCGCGTCAATACTGGAGGCTCATTAGCAGCCGCAGCGAGGGATCGAGAATCACCCCCGCCGGATCAGCGAAGCCAGGGGAAACAATGCGCGGTCGATTGCCACGTGTCCGGCCAGGGTTTCCGAGGGCTGTCCGTTCACCAGAATCCGGACGCGGTGGACCGATTTGAAGTTCTCACAGAGTGTCTGGACAACGCCGAATACGGCCATCAGCTCGCCGTGCGTTCCCATGCTCCATTGGGAAGCCAGCGCCGGGCCACCGAGATCGACGATGGCCGTGCCGTCCGGAAGAAGGAAGGAAGCTCTGAGCTCGACACCGGGCGGCAGCAGTTTCGGCACTGCGGCGTTCGCGGAGCCCTTCAGCAACTCCTTCACGACGAGGCTCAGCGCAGCGCCTTCGTTCTCAGGAAGGGGCAGGGTACGGGACTCCGGAGCCAGCATTGAATCCGGAGTCTCGAAGAAAAGAAGGATGGTCCGGCTGGACACCTTGTTGGCGAGAGCGATGTCCTGCGCTGTTACCACGCCTTTCTTACGACAGGCCCCGGTGGTAGTGAGCAGACAGACGGCAACCAGAGTCATGACTACGCGATTGGACAAGCGACTCTCCCCTTTACTTCCGCCCCGCCTGGGCTTGCGTGGCCGTTGGAACGGCGGGCGGCGGCGTCGCCACCGGAACGGCCGCGGGAGTGATACCGATCCGCGTCTCGTACTCGGTCTTAAATGTTCCAACCGCTCTGACGATGGCGTCGGCGAGACCCGCCTGAAACTTGTCATCCTTCAGTTTGGCCTCTTCCTCGGGATTCGAGATGAAGCCAACCTCGACGAGCGCCGCCGGCATGGTAGCTCCAACCAGAACCTTGAACGGAGCTTGACGCACACCCCGGCTGGGAACATTCACGGCAACGCTCAACTCATTCTGGATCAACTCGGCGAGACGGCTCGACTCCTTGAGGTACTCCTGCTGTGCCAGATCCCACAGGATCAGCTTCAGGTCCGACGAAGAAGCGGCGGCAGGTGTGGTGGTCGCTGCCGACAAATCATTCTCGCGCTCCGCGGCCCGCTTCGACAACTCGTCCGAGGCCTCGACAGAGAGAAAATAGGTCTCTGTCCCGTGTGCCGATTTCAATAGAGATGCATTCAGATGAATGGAGATGAAGAGGTCGGCCTGGTACTGGTTGGCGATGGCCGTACGCTGCGTGAGCGAGATCGTGGAGTCGTCATCGCGAGTCAGGATCACCCGTGCGTTGAGCTTGCTGGCCAGCAGCGGCGAGAGCTTCTTGCAGAGGGCCAGAGTGGCGTCCTTCTCGAAGAGCCCGTCCGGCCCCACTGCCCCGACTTCTTTCCCGCCGTGACCCGGGTCGAGAACAATGGTCCTGATTCCCGGTGCATCAACCGACTTGAGATTGACGTGGCCAACTGGATTCCCCTCGACGGGAGCGACACCCTTCTTGAGATCGATGATGATTCTGAAGGGGTTCTCCAGCCGATACGAATTGCCGGCGACATCCGGACCGGTCAGATCGAGACGCAGCAGATCCGACGTGAAGCTCGCGTGGGTCACGTTCGGGTTCTCGTAAGTCTGTTCACTAAACGGAGGACGGATCGGACTCTTGAACCGGACGACGAAGGAGTTGCCCTCACGCGCCACGACGTAGTCGACTGCCGCGCTCAGCTCGACGACTACCTTCGAGATCCCCTGCAGGTCGACGATCGAGACCTGCGCGGTGGTTACCTGCTGCGCCCGAGGGCGGATCGAGAGGACCCTTGTCGCTTCATCCCATTGCACTTCGACATTGCTTTCGCTCTTGAGGAAGCCGTCGAAGAATTGCCAGGGTACGTAGGCCTTTCCGTCGACCACGACGGGAGGAGCAGGCATCTCGATCAGATCATCACGCACGACACCAAACTTGCTGTCGGGAGCGAAGGCGCCGCTTCGCCCGTTGAGAGTCACCCGATATCCCTGGTTGTCCGGGACGATGGTTCCACCCAGGGTCGTGATCACCTCTTCGGCAGCGAAATAGGTACGGCCACCCTGTTGAATCGAGCTGAGACTCTTGTCGCCGGCTGCCGTCCGCAGCGTCGCCTGGCTGCCTGTCTGCGCCACGACGAGCGATGCGACCGCGAGAACCGCCAGGGTGAACAGAACGATGTATCGTTTCATGGATCTCCCACCCAGACATCCCGGGTTATTTTCGATTATCGCCGCAATCGCGCCAGCGCTCAACAACGCCGGGAGTCGAAGGGTATAATTGCCCTGAAACCAGTGTTCTTGAACGGCCAGATGAAATTTCACGAGTAGCCCCGGAATTGCGACTCTGCAAATTGCAAGAAAGACCGGGCACCGGCACGGGAGCGGGCACGGGCAACGGGCAACGGGCAACGGGCAACGGGAAAATCAAAACCAAAATTCGGGGCACGGCGGAGCGCAAATCCATCTCGCCGGTTGGGGCGTCGATGGGGAGCCCGTCACGAATCGGCTGCCCCCGTTTCATTACGCCCGGGCCGGGCATGTAGTCCCCCTCGAGATCAGACGCGGGCTCCACACAATTACCGTGAACCTGGTTCCGGAATCATTCTGGAGAGCGCGCCTCGGCGCGATGAAGGACGGAGGATCGAACGCTCTCTGGGCCTTTTCCGACCTCCTCAACGTCCCGATCAACATCTGGATGTTCGTCCTCGGCGTCACGATCATGGCTCTGCGACCCGACGCCGCCGACGCGAGGCTGTCGTCTCTCACCCTGACATCGTGGGCCTCAGGTAACTTTCTCGCCGCGGCCAGCGGTGTGGGAGCCATGCTCCGACCCTTTCCGCCGGCATTCAGGGGGACGCCCGGGCATGAGGACCGCCAGCTCCTTCGGAATGAACCGTTGTCATCCTGAGCCGCAGCGAAGGATCTCAAGATAGGTGGATCTGAATTCAGATCCTGCCACTGGAGATCCTTCGCCGCGGCGGCTCAGGATGACAAGCTCGGGAAACCCGCGTAGATACTGGAGGTTCATTAGCAAGGGCGAGCGGGTGGGAGGGGCGAGGGACCTCGCAAACGACGCCGATATGAATCTACTTCGCCTGGAACCTCACGTAGATGATCCGGTCTGAAAAGACAGCGCGGCGCCCGGGATGATGACTCGCGAGAGTGACGATCTCTGTGTCAGGCTAACGGGCGAAGTAGAGTCACATCGTTCGTCGATATCGAGGTCCCTCGCCCCTCCC
>DASZZV010000055.1:0-16979 GCA_035544835.1 Thermoanaerobaculia bacterium | reverse complement strand
CTCCAAGACTCCACACCGCAAGGCCCCCTCCCAGATCCCTCGCTCGACGCTCGGGATGACACCCTGGTTTCTTTCACTCAGACGCCGCGCTCCGCGGTCAATCGCTCGGGATGACACCCACCCAGTTTCTTTTCTCAGTGGCAGCGCGCACGTCGTCCCTTGCTCAGGATGACAAGCTCGGTAAAGCCGCGTAAATACCGGAAGTTTCTTAGAAGCCGCGAAACGACGCGAACGTCGCTGATGAGAACGATGACAGGTCGTCATTCTGAGCCGCAGCGAAGAAACTCAAGATAGGACGATCTGAATCTGGATCCTGCCATGGAGATTCTTCGCTGCGGCTCAGAATGACGGATTGGGCTTGTGTGTCATTAGGAGCAACCTAGCGCGACGTCCTCACCGAAAACCGAATCTCGTGTCCTTTCAAATCTTGCGGGGCCCTGACGGTCTGCGCGTACACAGTTGTCAAATACACGTCATAGTTGCGCACTGTGAGATTGGCCTCGAAGCCAACGCCAGCGTCGACGACGTAGTCGCTGATCTGCGTAAACGTCTTCGAGCTGAACCCCACACTCCCGGTGCCGACGTAACCGGTTCCATAGAGACTGTTCCACCGCGTCCCAAAAAAGCGGTGACTGCGGTTGCGGAAAACGGGGACGAAGAGCTCGTTACTGAGGTGGATCTCGTCACTGCCACGGTTACGGTCGTCCACCCCTTTCAGCGCGTCGCGTCCGCCCAGCTTGAAGAACTCGTAACGCGGGACGTCGTATCGTTCGTATTGAGGTCTGGCCGGATCGAAGGGAGCACAGGCCGGCGAGTCGGCCGTGGCGACGCAGCGATTGGACTTCTGTAGAAAGCTCCCCACGTGCAGACGAGAGAAGATGAACGAAGTCTCGGTGAGGTCGATCCGCTGCAGACCCTCCGTTTCAAACTTGGTGTACTGGTAATCGCCTCCGACCGAGCTCAGGGCCTGGGTGACAGCGACGGCAAAGCCGCGATTCTGAGGACCTATCTCCCGGTATGCAGTCAGAACCGGCGTGATGCGGCCGCGTGACTCACCGACGATGGAGTTCAGACGCTCGTCGAACGGCGTTCCATACTGAAAGGCGACCTTGGTGTAGAGGTTGTTGTGCTTGTTGTCAGGCTTGGTGACATCGCCGAACGTGAGACCGTCGTCCTGAAACAGCCAGAAGTAGCGGGTGTTGTAATTGACCGGCCGCTCCAGAAGCAGCAGGCCGCCGCGGATGCGGTCGAAATCGCCGCTGCCCGACTGAACCGAGGCAAATTCGAGACTGTCGAAGACGCCGATCTTGTAGGTAAAGGACCGCGCGTAGTACTTGTACCGAAGAAACGTGGAGATGTCGCCGTCCACAAATTTGTAGTTGATCTGACTCTCCAGGAGGACGTTCTTGATCAGCTTCCTGATGCGAATATCAAACTCGCCATCAGGCAGGTAAATGTTGAGATTCGGCAGGTTATCCCGGACGGCGGCGGGCGCAGCTACAGTCGTGGGCGGGGGCGCTACCGCCTCCTGCGCTTGCGCGGTGAGGCAGGTCGTGAACGCGATTGCAGCCAGTAGGAGTTGTCGTCGCATGCCAGCATTGTGAAACGTTTGCCAGAAGCGGCACAAGAGGAACACTGGACAGGCAGATTCTTCCGCCCCCCCGGATCACACATTCGTCGATCGGTGGGCAGCGGTTTCTCCGAGGCCGAGACGACTTCTTCCCCTGCTGCCTGTGGTAGACTTTCCTACTAAGGTTTTCATTTGTCGCACTAGGGACCGGGTGTGGCACACGTTTTGTAACGCCGACGGGGTAAACGCCATAGGCTTCGTGTGTCACGTGAGGAGGAATTTAAAAATGTTGAAGAAGATATACCGATCGTTGCCACTGCTATTGCTACTCCTTCCTGCAGCAAACGCGCAAACCATTACGCGCGAGGACCAGGTCAACCTGTACGCACCGACCGTCAGCGGCGAGACGGGGCTATTCACCACCATCGTCGGTGACACACTCCGTCGTGGCGACTGGTCGTTCGGAATCTATTACAGCAACTACGATTACCTCGTTGGCCCCGCGCGCGACCTGGCCCCGCGGAGCCGGCGCAGCTATCGCGATATGGATGTCGACGAGAACCGCCTGAGCGCGTCGATCGGCGTCGGTATCACCGACCGTTGGGAGGTCACGGCCTCGCTACCCTATGTCTCGCTGCGGAACAACGCCGGAGACGAAGCGGGGTTCATCAACGGCTTCCCCTATGTCGGCAAGTTCCACGACAGCGGGATCGGCAACCTTCATCTCGCCACCAAGGTGAACTTCCTCGATCCGAATGTGAGCGCCGCACGCTTCGCCCTCTCATTCTTCGTCGATGCTCCAACGGGTGATCACGATGGCGGAATCACTTCCGGCAACACCGACTACGGTGTCGGTGCACACTGGAATCGCGGCATCTTCAGCTTCTCCGGAATCTACAAGCTCACGGGCAACCGGGATGTCAAGAACGAACCCTCTGGATTCGACTTCAATCGGTTCGACATTCCCAATGAGGCCCACTTTGACGCCGGTCTGAACATCCCCCTGGGATTCTGGCCGACCACGAACTGGGTCAACGAGATCAACACCGTCTTCTATCAGGGTGGCGATCGCCGTCCTGATGATCCGATCTACATCGTCACTGGCATCCGCCACTGGTTCGGTACGAGCGGATGGGCTCTCAATGCCGGCGTTCGCAGCAACGTCACGATGTGGCAGAGCAAGAACAACTCCTGTCCCATCGGCGGTCTATTCGGGTTGACCTTCGCCCCGTCGCATCTGGCCGCGGCGCTTCCTCCACCACCGGCTCCTGTTCCAGTTCCTCCGCCGGCACCAGAGCCGGCCCCGGTTCAACCGCCTCCAGAGCCGGTCGCTCCGCCTAAAGGACCGACTGAGCTTCGCACCGACGAGATTCACTTCGAGCCAGGCTCGGCGCGCCTGACCAACATCGCCAAGGCCATCCTCGACGACGTCGCACTCCGCATGCGTCAGGAACCGGCTTCGACGGCCATCGTCATCGGTTACAACGATGATCGTGAAGCGACCGGCGCCAACAAGGACCTCGATCGTCGCAGGGCCGAAGCAGTTCGCGACTACCTCGTGAGCCGCCATGGCATCGACGCCAGCCGCATCAGCGTCGAGGGTCGCGACGGTCAGGATCCGATCGGTGACAACACGACTGCCGAGGGCCGCCTCCGCAATCGCCGCGTCGTCATCCGACTCCTCATCCCCTAGTCCAGACGTCACACGAAGTCACGCCAGGCTCCCGGGAAACCGGGAGCCTTTTTTTGAGAATTGAGAATTGAGAATTGGGAATTGAGAAATAGAGGCGAAGAACCGTCCGCCTCTTCTCTTTCTCAATTCTCAATTCTCAATTGTCCTTTCACGATATGCTGCTCCCGACCAAATCACACATCGCCGGGGGCGCTCGTTGGACTCATTCAAAGGTGGCTGGATCGAGATCATTGCCGGGGGCATGTTCTCGGGTAAGTCAGAAGAACTGATTCGTCGCCTGCGACGCGCCGTGATCGCTCGTCAGCGGGTGCAGGTATTCAAGCCGCTGATCGATGACAGGTTCAGCCTGGAAGAAGTCGTCTCGCGCGACGAGCGACGCCTGAAGGCCATTCCAGTCGCGACCTCCGCCGCCCTGCTGTCCCGGGTCGAGCTGGGGGTTCAGGTGATCGGTGTCGATGAGATTCAGTTCTTTGACGACGGCATCGTCGACGTCTGCATGCAATTGGCCGACGCCGGAATGCGCGTCATCGCAGCAGGTCTCGATCAGGACTACATGCGCCGTCCCTTCGGTCCGATGCCGGCGCTTTTGTCGGTGGCAGAAGAGGTGTCGAAAATGCACGCGGTCTGCGTCCGCTGCTCCAACGCCGCCCACTACTCGCAGCGCATCTCCGGTGGCAACTCGCAGGTCGAAGTCGGAGATTCCTCCTACGAGGCGCGATGCCGGGCCTGTTACGAAATCTACCGCGCCTCACGGGCCGAGCTCGAAGCAGCCGTGCAACTCACGATTCCAGCCGAGGCGCCGGGACCCGAGCTCGCAGAACACCGCGAAAAACGCCAGTAGGGTCGAGCGAGCAGACGGCGATTCGCGCACTCAACCCTGCGAATCAATCCTTTCAAGATGGAGCCTGGAGACTTGTCCGATCAGTTCTCGATCTCACGCGTAGTTGAAGCAGTGCTGGCTGGGCTGTAGTTCTGATCGAGGGCCCTACGAGTCTGTTCCGTCGAGTCGCCCGAAGAGACCTCAGAAGAACTATCGACGAGATTTTGAAATCGCGTGTTCGTCGCCATCAGGTAGAGGTACGCCGTCTCCGCGCCCAATCCCGCCTTCAGCCATTGTTCCTTCTCCGTGCCGTAGGCGATGCCGATCTCCGCTTCCGGTATCTCGCCGCTCGGCGCAAACGATCCCGCATCGCCGGTGGCAGTGGGGCTCGCCCCCGACTTCGCGAAGGGATTTGGGATCTTCTTCTGGCTCAGCAGTCTCCAGGCACCAAAAACACAGGCGCCCACGAAGACGAGAATGACCAGTTTTCCGAGTCCTGTTGCCTTGGGTCCGTCAGACAAATTCTTCTCCTCGATGCTGATGTGGGCGCGATGTTAGCTTCTAGCTTCTAGCCGCTGGCTGCTGGCTGCTGGCTGCTGGCTGCTGGCTGCTGGTTACTGCTCTAGAAGCTAGTAGCTAGAAGTAAGTCTACGTGAAGGCTACCGGGCAGCCATAGCGAGCCAAAGGATGCCGCGCCCGGCTGACGGTGGAAGCGGCCCTGCCGCATAGCGTCTACACCGGGTTGTGATGTTTGATGGGTTTCCCTGTGATGCTATGATGTCTTATGCGAACCACCCTGACGCTCGAAGATCGCATCGCCCGCGACTTGAAGCAGCTCGCCCATCGTTCGGGAAAACCGTTCAAGACCGTAGTCAACGAAACGCTGCAGGCCGGCCTGGCGGCGAAGCAGGAGATCCGGCCGAAGAAGCGTTATCGTCTGGGACCAGCTTCACTCGGCGGAGTGCTACCCGGCTTCAATCTCGACAAGGCCCTGACCATTGCCGACGCCCTAGAGGATGAAGAAATCGCTCGGAAGCTGGACCTCCGGAAATGAATCTGGTCGATGCCAACGTCCTGATCTACGCGGTCAACTCCGATTCCGCGCATCACGATGGCCTAAAGCGCTGGTTCGAAGCGGCTCTGTCGGGAAACGATCCGGTAGGCTTGACCTGGAGTGTTCTGCTCGCCTTTCTTCGAATCACAACACGTCGCGGCATCCTGGAACGGCCACTGCCAGTCAGCGATGCCCTGGCCTACGTCGACTCCTGGCTGCGCCAGCCGCCGGTCGAGCTGGTCGTTCCCGGCCCACACCATTGGGCCGTTTTACGCACCCTGATCACGGCTTCTGGAACTGCCGGCAACCTGACATCCGACGCCCATCTGGCGGCGCTCGCTGTCGAAGGCGGCTGGACTCTGGTCTCAACCGATAACGACTTTCGACGCTTCGCTGGACTCCAGCTCGTCAACCCCGCGCTCATTTGAACCCCGAAAAGGTCAGCGCTCCGCGTAGGGTCCGGACCGCGCCGGCACACTGCTCTTTACTCACTCACCGTCTGTTTCCTCATCTCCCACAGCAGATGGCTCAGGTAGGCGCGGCGCGATTCTCCGGTCGTGACGATCAGCAGTTTCGTGATCTTCAGCCTGACCGGATCGGTATAGAGCAGGATCAGCATCTCGCGGATGTAGTTCGTACTCAGAGTGACGTAATTATCGGTCCCGACTCCCAGCCGCAGCCCCTTCCTCTCCCACCAGGAAAAAGGATGATCCTTGTAATCGTCGAAGGCGCCGGTGAGTTTCTTGTTCGATGAAGGAAGCGCAATCAGCGAGAGGCGTTTGTCGATCATCCGGTTGATGACGTCATGCTGGTAAGTCTCGAGCTCGCGGGCATGATGAAACTTGGCCTTGGTGAAAAAAGTGATCTCCCGAGCCTCCAGCGGCTCGCCTCGGATGAGGCGATCCCGGATCTCATCGCGCCCGTTCCAGTCCAGCTCCATCAGTTCGGCGAATTCCGGTGAGCCTTTCCCGATCGGCTCCCCTTGACGGTTTGCCTTCAGTACGCGTTGCAGAAGGCGATGAAAGTAATAGTTGGGGTTGATCCCGAGGCTCAGGCCGTGCTCGATGGCATCGGCGTGCCAGATGTTCATGGCGTTGTCGACGGACTGAATGCCCTGCCGCAACGTGTTCCAGGTCTCGCCGTGATGGCTGCGGATCCGGAACCCGTAGGCCTGCAGCTTCCGGAAGCCGATTCTCATCTCCTGAAAATGGACTTTCCGATAGAAGCCGCGCTCGTTGCCGACGGTATCGACCTCCCGGACGTGCTCGCGCAACTGAGGATGCCGATCGAGCAGCGCGATGATCTGGCGAACCTGGTCGTCGAAGTGGGCACGCTTCGACGGGTAATTCGCCGAATCGTAGAAGCCGGGCTCTTTCCGAAAGCTCGGAGCAAGGATGAACTGAAACGAAGGGACCTCCTGCTGAAACTGACGAAAGCCGTCATACAGCCCGAGTACGACATCCTCTGGAGTCAGTTTCTCGATTCCCGGAATCTGTTCGCTGGCGTCCGTGGTCGAGCGGAAGAGCGTGAACTTGAGACGGAGTGCTCCGACGTTGTACTTCGTCGAGAGCTGCCGGGCAATCGTATAGGCGGCGTCGCAGTGCGCTTCCCGCGTCGTCAGCACGAGCTTGGCGAGGTACAGAATCCTGAGGTAGCGATCGAATCGCTCGCCGTCGGCGAGACGGATCAGCCGGTCGACGTCGCCGGCGTTGCGAATCGGCAGGGCGCCGGGCCCATAGACCTCGAGGATCTTCTCTTCGTAAATCGCGCCGTCCGGCCCGGCCAGGAGTCCCTCCAGGCGGGGAAAGATAAACTCAGCATCGAGAGAGCCTGTCAGATGAATGTGCTCGTCGCGGAAAGGAATCGGGAACCTGCGGAAAAGGTCACCGAGCGCTTCGGACAGCGGATGGTCGAGCAGCCTCTCGATGCGCTCTTCGTCGAGGCGGAAACGATCGAGCAGATGATGAAAATCACGGATGATCCCGTCGAGCTCGGGATCGGTCTCGGAAAGCAGCGACTGCTCCGCCAGCTCGAGGGTGTCATACAGGGCAAGCCCATTGGTCTCGCTGATGAGCTCCGTCAGAAAACAGGTGAGGCGCGCAATGGCTGGAGCCTGTTCACCCGTCGTCATCCATTCATTATCGGTTACTGACGACCGCTCTTGAACGCTGATGTCGGGCATCATCCATTAAGCTTCAAAATTCACAATCGTCTCTCACGGCCGTCTTCCCAGCGATCCGCAGTCTGGTTTCCCGTCGATGGCCCAGATCTTCACCGTCGTCGTCGATCCGTCCGATAGAGACTGCCAGACCTTCTCCGGTACCTCGCAGGGGTACTGCTCTTTGCCCACCTTGATCGTAGTGATGTAAATGTCTTTTCGATTTTTCTCGCGCTCGCATCCAGCGCAGGAACCGGTTTTCAGAGTCATTTGCGGCCACGCCGGTAGGGGCGAGGTACCAGCGCCGGACGAGGAAAGGGCGCGGGTTTCGGACCAGCGGTTGACCGAGTAGTAGCAGCGATCGTCGGTATACGATTCGGTGCGGTACCTGCTCTTGCAATCTTCCACCTGGCGGAAGGTACCGTCGCCGTTGTCGATGTTTCGCTTCGTGCAATCCTGGCCGTCGGCCACTTCTCTGGTCCGTGCTTCGCGCTTCCGGTGCACGTCATAGGCGTCAGAAGGCATGTTGGCGCACCATTCCGAGTCATTGCGTGGAGTCAGCCGCTCGATGTTGATGACGCGTGACCAGCGGTGATCGAGCACCGTCGCCGTCGACTCCTTCTTTCGTCCGAGATAGAGAACCGCTGCCAAAAGAAGTCCGAAGATCAGGAGGCCGAGCAGGCAGGAGCGCGATGAGGGCTTCCAGCGCAGACATCCTGCCGGCTTCGAATCAGTCACCAGAGCCTGCTGCGGGCGAATCGGGGAGGTTCCTCCGCCAGCCATGACCGCCTCACGCGTGACAACCGCGGATGCTCCCTCGAGCCGGGCACCGCAGTTTCGGCAGTTGTTTGATTTCGCACCGTTCGGAGTGAGACAGGCCGGACAAACCTTATCGGCCCCGTCGAAGGTGTGATTGACCGCCGTCTTCTCCTGCCCCTCCGGCGGAAAGTAGCGCGCCGTCGGATCCTGTGCCCCGCCGCAGTTAGGACACTGTCGATTCGACTTGCCTAAAAGCCCCTTTGTCCCGCAGCGGGGACAGTCCCACAGCATCTCGAATGTGCCGATCTCTCGCGAGTCCAAAGCGTTTTCCTCAGATACAGATTGTCTGCGAACAGCAGAGACCGCACAACCGGGAAGGCTCACGGCGAATCGCAACTGAATACAGAACCAGTCGAGAATCGAGCCGCGCAGCGGCGGAATCTTGTTAGCCCACGGCGTAAGCCCGTGGGTTTCGCGCGGGTGGTGATTTACGTCGAGCTCCGTTGGGGCGACCCATGGTCAGCGCCAGCATCGCGACGCGTGCCGCCCTACCCAATCTCGAATTGCGGGCTCGCCAATCCGGTCCCCACTCACGCCATGACGCATTGATGCCGCCGGACATCGGAATCGGAATGTTCGGCCACTAGCTTAGCTACCGCCTGACCCTTCGTCTTCTTCGTCGATATGGAGCTTGTGCATGACGCGATGAACGAATGGAGCGGTCAGCACCCCGAGAACACCGATGAAGACCAGGCCGGAAAACAAGGCGTAGAAAGAAGCGAAGAGTTTGGCGCCATCCGTCTTCAGAACATCGACCGGCCCCATACCACCGAGAATCTCCGAGGCATTGAGCAGGGAATCGATCCAGGGCAATCGGGCGAAGTAGTGATACCCGACGACTCCGGCCAGGAGCGCAATCGATATCGCAGAAACGGCGACTGCCAGATGGAGAACGACACGCCGCGCGAACTGGAGACGGGTCAGCAGATGTTCTTTTCGGCTCTCGTACATGGACAGGCGGAGGGGACGAGCCTACTAGGATTCGACGCGCCGAGCCAGGGAAGATCCGTCCGAGGGTAGTCTAAAAGGGGGCAAGTCCCTTCTTCTCGGCTCGCGGAGAGGGCACCCCAAGCGTAGCGCCATAAGCGATGTTTTACCCTACAGAAGGGAAGATCCTTGAGCAATACGAGGTGTCCAGCCATTTGAAAAGAAGGGCTCCGAAGTCAACCTAGCCGTCGGAGGCGGCTCGGATAGCCGGTCCTTCCTTTTGCACTATTGCCACGCGCCTGTTATGGTCATCATGACCTTTTTGGAAGATCGCTCACATGGCGCGCAAAGCTCTATCCGTGGCTCAGATCAAGGCTACTTTGTCCGAGGCGATCCGTGATGTCGAGGCCGGCGAGCCCGTCCTCATCACTCGACACGGCAAGACAGTCGCAGCCCTCGTGCGTGCCGACGATCTCGCTCTGCTCGAACGGCTTCGTTCGGCTGGGCCGCGAGCCGGTCTGGCCAGTCTCGCGGGCGGCTGGGAAGGCTCCGCAGAGTTGGTCAAGAGCATCGAGTCTTCGCCTCGCCGAGGTCGCCGCAGGATCCAAGGATCCTGACTGAGCTTGCCCTACCTCTTCGACACGGACGCGATTTCTGAGCTTCTGCGTTCGAAACCGCTGCCGAGGTATCTCAAGTGGATATGCACTGTGGCTCGTGAGGCTCAATTCACGAGTGCCGTATCGGTCGGAGAGCTCTACAAAGGAGCGTTCCGCTCTCCCGCGAGGGATCGACATCTCCACAACATCGAAGGGCGTGTTCTGCCGGCAATCACGGTGCTGCCCTATGACGTGGCCACAGCCAGGGTATTCGGCCAGATTCATGCGTCGCTCGAGGCCGCTGGAACAATTCTGGATGACGCCGATCTTCAGATTGCGGCCACTGCAATCCATCACGATCTCGATCTCGTCACTGGAAATCTACGCCACTTCGCACGAGTCCCTGGACTTCGTCTGAACCGCATTCTTGCCGAGGCACGCCAGTCTGAGTGAGTAAACTCACTTCGTGCAATTTGCCTGGGACGATAGGAAGGCTCAGAACAACATTCGGGAAGACGGTGTTTCCTTCGAGGAGGCGTTGACCGTCTTCAGCGATCCGCTCGCTCGGATTCACGATGACCTGGATCATTCCATCGGAGAACGGCGTGAAGTCATCACGGGTCATTCAGATCGAGGCAGGCCGTTACTTGTATTCTTCACCGAGAAAGGCGAAGCTGTCAGAATCATCAGCGCTCGGGCAGCAACAGCTCACGAACGTCGCGATTATGAAGAAGGCACCCAGTAGACCGCAGAAATCCGAGATTAGAAACGAGTACTCGTTTGACTACTCGAAGTCGCGTCCGAACCGCTTCGCTGAAAAGATGAAGAAGGACCGAGTCGCCGTCGTTTTGGACCCAGACGTTGCTGAGGTCTTTGCCTCGTCGACCTCGGTGAACACCATGCTGCGCTCCGTAATCTCGGGGCTTCCGAAAACTGCCATGAAGAAGACCCGCAGGGCCAAGAGCGCCGGCTAACTTCTTGGCACGGCACGGGCGGGCGCGCCCACCTTAGTGGGTGTCAATACGAACGGGAGAACCGCGCGACGCGTCGCCCGCGATCATCGAACGTAGTATGTAATCAGGTCAGGGTCTGGCCTCTGCATCACCATTCTGCAGTCTTCATCACATCCACGGCTCGTCGGCGGTCGGTCCGTAGATCGAGGGAACCTTTCCATCGGCCATCCGCAGGTAGATCGAGAACTGACCGCGGTGATGAATCTGCTCGTGCAGAAGAAACCAGATCCACTGGTGGCGCGACATCTCCCCCATCGTCTTCGGTGCACTGAAAAAATGTACGGTCTCCGAGAGTGCCTCCTCGGATGCCGAGGCGACGAGGTCTCGAAAGTCCTTGCTTGCCTTATCGGTCGCGGCCAGCTGATCGCTCCACTTCTCAGGCGGCGCAGGGAAAGCGCCGCCGGAAGGAACGCCCTTCGCGAATTCATCGTGCCAGACCTTGGTGCCAAGGCCGCACTCGGCGACGAAGACCCAGGCCAGCTCGCGGGCCGTCTTACACTTCGAGTGGGGCCGCAGATCCTGCTTGTCTTCGGGATAAGCGTGCAGCACACGCATCGTCGTGGCATGCTCGCGATCGTAAGTATCGAGGAAGGCCTGCTTTCGATTCGACATCGGTTCCACCTCCAGGTAGCGGCGTTACTCTATATCGGGAGCGCAGATCGATGAAAGAGCCGACACCGCGCTGATGAAGTGACGAGCGTCTTCGCGACGAATGGTCAGGCTCCTACGAACGATCATCACGATCAGGCCTGGAAAGACTCCGCCGCTTTCTGTCTGATGCGCGGCCGTTTCGCGACGACTCAGTGGAGTCTCGTGCTCGCTGCCGGCAGGCGGAAAATCAAATGATACTGCGCCGGCCGGAAAATGAATGGGAGATAGGGACGGGACAAAAGGTTTGGCGTGTCCTCGCCTGCTTTCTATTTCTGCAGTTGAACCTTTCCTGAACGGACGTCCTGCTCTTCCTCCGTCGAAGCGCATTCGAGGGTGAAGAAACCGTGATCGGGCTGGACGGCTTCGTTGAGCCGTCGTTCCCACTCACGAGGATCGCCTGGCGCTTCCACGAGGATCAGCCAGACGAACTGATGAATCTCGCGGTGGGCCACTTCATTTCGTTCGATGGCACCTTGACCGTACTCGGGATCTGTTCCCTGGACGGCTGTGTAGTGGGCTTTCAGAAGAACATCCGATGGTGTTGTCATGGCGCCTCCCTGAAAAGCGATGAGAGTCAGAAGAACAAATAGAGTGAGGACGTGAGAATACGTTTTTGAAATCGGCATGGTGAGAATTGGTGAGAGGAGAGCAAAGGCAGGACGCGTTTCGCGCCGTGTGGGGAAGGCCACAGTACCCCTGTCCCAAATCAGCTGTCAATAGAAAGCCGGCCCTCGGGCCGGCGTTCTATCTTTGTTGAGACGTAGTTGTTACCTTGACGTCGCCGTCACGGTGTTCGACGCGGTGGAGATGTTCCCAGCCGCGTCAGTGGCTTTGACATAGTAGTAATGGACCGACCCGGAGATCAGCCCGGTGTGGGTGAACGTCGTGAAGCTCGTTGTCACAATTTGCGCGAAGGGTCCGCCGACGCTCGTAGCATGCCACACCTGATATCCGGTCACGCCGACGTTGTCTGTCGATGCCGTCCACGAGAGTGAGATCTTGCGTTTGGCGGAGGAGGCGCTCAGGTTTGCGGGCGCTGTCGGTGGCGTCGTGTCGGTGTTGCTTACCGTGACGCTCACGGCAGCCGAGGTGCCGACGTTATTAGCCGCGTCATAGGCCTTCGAGGTCAGAGAATGGGTTCCGTTGCTGGCGGTAGTGGTGTTCCAGCTCCAATCGTAAGGAGCGGCGGTAATGGTGGTCTTAAGGGCGCCGTCGAGGTAAATCTCGACCTTGGTAACGCCGATGTTGTCCGAGGCACTCGCACTGACAGTCGTGGTGCCGGAAACGGTCGCGTTGGCAGCTGGGGAGATGATGGCGGTCGTGGGCGCCTGGGTATCGGCGGGAGCGTTACTGACCGTCACGCTGACGGCCGCTGAGGTGCTGTTGTTGGCCGCGGCGTCATAAGCCTTCGACGTGAGCGAATGGGCCCCGTTCACTGTTGCGGTTGTGTCCCACGTCCAGGAATAGGGAGCAGCGGTGTCGGTGCTGGTGAGGGTGGCGTCGAGATAGAACTCGACCCTTGTCACCCCTACATTGTCTGACGCCGAGGCGGTGACCGTCGTGCTGCCCGAGAGGGTCGCGCCGGCGGCTGGAGATGTGATCGAAGTCGTGGGAGCAGTCGTGTCGGGCGGTTGCACAGAGTCGTCGATCGTGAAGCTGCGGGGAAGTCCGGAGCCAACCAGCTCGTTCGGCCCTTGATGCACGGCGCCGTCAGCGGATACGGTGAAGATATTCAGCCCGTCCGTAGTGACCTTGATGTTGCCGACGCAGTAGCCCGAGAAACTCGTCAACGAGCCGCTCGGGCTGCCCTCTTCGGTCTGCAGCACGGTGGTCGGTGGCGCGGTGACGCAGGAGCTGGACTGCCCGAGCAGAACATGCTCCACGACGTCGATGCGGGGCAGGTCCCAACCTGCGGATTCACCTGCGCCAACGCCGATGATCGCTACGGCCGGATTCGCTTTGTTGAACCAGGTTGGATTCGTGCTGCTTTCGCTTCCGTGATGATTGACGTGCAGTAGATCGATTCCACCGGCGCTGATCAAAGGGCTCGTTCCGCCTGGCGAGATTGCAGTGATGACCGAAGACTCGACATCCAGCTGCGCCGTCGATCGCCCGGTGCACGTGTCACTGCCTCCACCAAGATCGCTAGCCCAGAGGTAATCGAATCCTCCGTATTGAACGAGAAGAGCGATCGAGCGATCGTTCTCATCGGAAACGGCTACCGAGCCGCCACCGATGATCGAGCCATTGCGCGCGACGCAGGTGATTTTTGCGCCGTTGCCAAGCAGGATTACGGTTCCTACCGGCATTGGCACGGGCGCTCCCGCCGTTGTCGTCGCGGCTGCGGCAACCCATCCGTCAACGCACGAGGAAGCGTAGCTCGAGCCGTTGGAATATTGTTTGATGCGGACGTTGTAGCCGGCCTGGATCACCTCATCGAGCCCACCGATGTGATCGCAGTGCTGATGGCCGCCGATCATGTAATCGAGCCCGTTGGCGGGTTGGATGCCGATGGATTTGAGGTAGGGAACGACGTACTGGGTTCCCAAACCTGTATTGCCGGCCTCGAGCATCACCGTGGTCCCGTCAGGCCCCTTGACCAGGACCGAGCCTCCCCAGCCTACATCGATGTAGTGAATCTCGAGCTGCTGGGCACCGAGCGGTATTGCGATGACAAGCAACACGGACAGCCATACGATCCTTGCGAGCCTCATGGGGCCTCCTGGTGGGTTCGATGAATCGTAAGTGCTGGCATTCGCTGCCAACTACGTGAGGATTCAGCTTCTATACTACCCTATAACTTCACGAGACCGCCATAGGTTTCCGGACGACGGTCCCGGAAGAACTGCCAGGTGTTTCGCACCTCGCGAATCTTTTCGAGATCGAGCTCGGCAGTGATCAGGGCATCCTTGTCCCGAGGGCCTTCAGCGACGAACTTGCCGCGCGGGTCGCAGAAATAGCTCTGCCCGTAAAACTCGCCGATGTTCCAGGGAGCCTCATATCCCACGCGGTTGATGGCGCCGATGAAGTAACCGTTGGCGACGGCGTGCGCCGGTTGCTCGAGTCTCCAGAGATACTCGGAGAGGCCGGCCACGGTGGCCGACGGATTGAAGACGATCTCCGCTCCATTCAAGCCGAGCTCACGAGCCCCCTCGGGAAAGTGGCGGTCGTAACAGATGTAGACGCCGACCTTTGCATAGCGGGTCTGGAACACGGGATAGCCGAGGTTGCCGGGACGAAAGTAGAACTTCTCCCAGAAACCAGGAGCACAGTGGGGAATGTGATTCTTGCGGTACTTGCCGAGGTACGTACCGTCGGCGTCGATGACTGCGGCGGTGTTGTAGTAGATGCCGGTCCCGTCTTCTTCGTAGATCGGGACGATGATCACCATGCTGTAGCGTTTCGCATACTCCTGCATCAGCTTGACGGTCGGCCCATCGGGAATCCGTTCGACGGCGTCGTACCAGCGGGTGGTCTGCTCGGCGCAGAAGTAGGGTCCGGTGAAGATCTCCTGCATGCAGAGAATCTGCACTCCTTCCCGCCCGGCCTGATCGATGTAGGGGAGATGCCTGGCGATGTTTGCCTCGCGAATCGTTTCAATTTTCTCGTCGGTGGCGCAGGCGTTCATGGCTTGAATCAATCCGCACTTCACGATTGGTGGCATTGGGATCTCCTTTGCTTGAAGAGCGATGATTCTAACGCGAGACCATCAAATGTATGTTCAGGCTGAAGATTGCAGCGCGGCGTAGGGCCGCACGGCGTGCGGCCGATACTCGTGGCGTGAATGACTGAACCCTGGCGATCACGGTCGGGGTGCCGGCCGCACGCCGTGCGGCCCTACGCCGGTGCGGCGAGGGTCTCTACCGACGGCGGCGCCGCCTTCATCAGTATGTAGTGCGTCACCGCGGATACGCCGAAGCCGACGAACCAGGCGTAGTCGTACAGAGGGCGCATGACCGGGACGACGAGCCCGATCCAGGCGAAGCCGCAGCCGGCGAGGGTGGCGACGACGGCGCGCCAGTTCCAGCCTGCGTTGTACCAGTACGCTCCTTTCCGGCGATAGAGATCGCCGAGCTCGAGATGCTGATGACGGATGACCCAGTAGTCGACGATCATCACTCCGGCAATCGACCCCAGGCCGCCGGAGTAACCGAGCAGCCAGTTGAAGATGTAGCCGGAGGGGTCGGCGAGAAGTCGCCACGGCTGCATGAGGATTCCGATCAGCCCCGTGATCAGCCCGCCGAGGCGAAAGGAGATCAGGCGCGGGAAGGCGTTGGCGAAATCGTTCGCGGGGGAGACGACATTCGCGGCGATGTTGACCGACAGCGTCGCCACCACGACCGTGAACATCGAGATGGCAACGACCACCGGCGCCTTGAACTGCGCCACCAGCTTCACGGGGTCCCAGATCTCGTTGGCACTCATGTGCGGATAGATCACCAGAGCAGCAGAAGTGATGATGATTCCCATCGCCGCAAACACGGTCATGGTCGTCGGAAGCGCGACTACCTGACCGAGGACCTGCTCGCGCTGGCTCCGTCCGAAGCGGGTGAAGTCGGGCATGTTGAGTGAGAGTGTCGCCCAGAAGCCGATCATGGCCGTCAGTGAAGGGAAGAAGATCGGCCGGAACTCGCTCCAGGTATGAAATTTCCCGGACTGATGGAGCAGGTAGCCGAGCCCGTGGGCGCGATTCAATGCCCAGCCGACCAGGAGCGCTGTCATGATGAGGACGAACGGCGCCGCCCAGTTCTCGACAAGCCGCAGCAGATCCATTCCTCTGTAGATGATGAGGATGTTGAGTCCCCAGAAGAGGAGAAAGGACAACCACTCGGTCGGGGCATGACCGAGCACCGGCCCGCCGAGAAGGGTCGCCCATCCCGGGATGATCGCGCCGAAGAAAACGTGAAGGGCCTGACCGCCGATCCAGGCCTGAATCCCGAACCAGCCGCAGGCGACCAGGGCGCGCATCAGCGCCGGGAGATTCGAGCCCAGCGAGCCATAACTGGCGCGGGCAAGGACGGGAAAGGGGATGCCGTACTTCGTTCCGGGGTGGGAGTTGAGCAGGATGGGGATGAGGACGATGGTGTTGCCGAGGAGGATGGTGATGAGCGCCTGCCACCAGTTCATCCCCGTGGCCATGAGTCCCGACGAGAGCATGTAGGTCGGGATGCAATGGGCCATGCTGATCCAGAGCGCGGCGTAGTTGTAGGTCGTCCAGTTGCGTTTCGAGATGGGGACGGGGGCGAGGTCTTCGTTGTAGAGGGGGCTGGAACGGAGGGAGGAGTCGTCGATGAGCTCTACGCGACCGTCGGGGTGTTGGATTGTTTCGTCATGGGTCATGAGATCACCTTTCGTCCATGCTCAAACTTCCACTATTCACGCGGCTTTTCAAAGCAAGTCATCCCGAGCAAGGGCGGGTGTGCGGGAGGGGCGAGGGACCTCGCAAACTAGTACATTCCCCGTTCAGATTCTGCGCCGCCGGAATAGCGAATGTACCAGTTTGCGAGGTCCCTCGCCCCTCCTACCCGCCCGCCCTTGCTTCTAAGAAACTCCCTGTATTTACGCGGGTTCCCCGATGTGTCATCCCGAGCCGCAGCGAGGGATCTGGGCGGGGGCCCTTCCATCGTGGTGCTCGCAAACATTTTCGATTGCCAAGGGTCTAAGGCCCCCGCCCAGAT
>DASZZV010000054.1:0-40189 GCA_035544835.1 Thermoanaerobaculia bacterium | reverse complement strand
CCCGGACAAACCGCACCCTCTGATCTTTCACGCTCGTAGCCTCCCAAGGCATCGAAGACCTCCTCGATCCCTTTTACGGCTCCGGCTGACTGTTACCTATGTTCCCGGTTCGAAGTGTTACCTATGTTCCCGGTCTGTACCCTCGCCCCTCCCACCCGCCCGCCTGCTCGGGATGACAAACAGTTTATTCGCGCTTCAACGACTCTCTGATGACTTCGCACGCGAAATCAAAATTCCGAGACGTGCTTCCCGGATGGTTCTTCCGCGGAGCGTTTATCGAGCACGTCGCCGATGAGCTTGCGTAAGGTGGTCAAGGCGGTCTCGGTCTCGTCGTAGAAGGCGAGGCCGGTCGTATAGATGGGGGCGCCGGGAGGACTGCCTTTCTTGATCTTCGTTCGTACGATCTCGCACGAGAGCGTCAATCGGTTCGCGCCCCAGAAGAACTCGAGGCGACCTCTCTTTCCCGGAGTCAACTCCATTACGTGCTCGATCCCGGCACCCACAGAACTGAGATTGACGATGGAGATGGACGAGAGAGAAAAAGAGCCAGCAGCGGGACGCTTCAGGCGTAGACGGCGGATTCCTCTTTTGTCGAAAGCAAGGGTCATGTCGCTTCAGAATGCAGAATTCATGACGTCGAATCAACTGTCATGAACAAACGGCCCAGACACTCACTCTGAAGATGCCGTGGGAGGGGTCGCTACTTCGCGCAGAAGGCGCGCCAGCTGGTCCCGAGTCTGTCCGGGCGGTTCCGTCTCCACCATCTTTCCGACGATGGTCCTCGCTTCTGTGGTTCCGATCGACAGCAGCGCCTTGGCAGCCGCCAGGCGCAACTCCGGCGTTATCTGTGCGCTGAACAGACCCCGCTTCCTCAGAATGTCCGACAGCGGCGCCACCGCCTGGGGCGAGCCGATCTGGCCGAGCGCATCGACCGACCGAATCCGCAACCGGTCGTCGCCGCCGATCCTTTTTCGCGTCAGCTCAACGATCGCTGGTACCGCCACTTCGGCCTTCAGGGCACTGAGGGTGGTCAAAATGTCACTCTGCGTTTCCGGGTCGGCGCGATCGAGCGCGTCGGCGAGAAATTTCTCGGCCCGGATGCTCGGCATTTTCCCCAGCGCTCGCGCCGCTGCCCTCTTCACGCGCGCGTCGGAGTGATTGAGCCGCTGTGCGACGTCATCGAGGAGATCGACTGCCGCCAGATCGCCGAGCAGATTCAGGGCGTTTCGCACCAGGTACCATGTGGACGACTCGAGTGCTTTTTTCAGATACTGGAGAGCCGGTTTTCCTATGGCCTTGATGGCCTTAATGAGACGACCGCGGTGGGAGCGATCCTCTTCAGTCGCCAGCGCATCGAGCAAAGCGCTGGCGGCCTTGTCACCAAAGAAGATCAGCAGAGGATGGTATTGCGCCGCGACCGTTTCGGCATCATGCCCGTAGAGCTGGTTGATGAGTGCCAGCATCCGATCGCCATCACACAGCCGCATCAGGAGTGCCTGAAAAGCCTCGGTCTTCCAGGGGAATGCAGCCTGCACGGCCGATACCGCCGCCTCGAGCTTACGAAGATCGGCGTAAGCCCGGTCGACTCGACCGGAGACAATCCAGTGGCCGAGCAGGGCATCGAGCGCATCACACGTTCGAGCGTGAATGGTGTGATCCGATTCGCGCAGGAAGTGAGTCAGAAGAAGTTTTTCCAGCATGTTCTCGGCGAGAGCCGACAGACCGGGTGCCGTCGCCCACGTACTGATGCGAGCGAAGTCGTATGCGCCCTTCTCACGGATGATCGAGTTCTCCACGAAGAGCGCCGGTCCCATGCGCTCGAGCACGCGATTGAAGTCGTCGTGACGTCCCACGGCCAGCAGTTCCTGAAGAAAGATCAGCAGCTTTTCCGAAGGTAAATCGAACATCACCGAGCCTTCGAAGATGCGCGTCATCTTGACTTCGAGACTCAGACTTTCCCAGGCCAGCAGTTCCAGGAGTTCATTCATGTGCTCGCGGCCGATCCCCATGTCCTCGAGCTTCGAGCGCAGCAGCTCGAGCCCCCGCGATCGGTTCGAGAGAAACGAGAAGAGGTTGGCCGTGAGCTCGGCGAAATCACCGCTCGACTCAACCCCCCTTGCCGCGTAGCTCGTTACCGCTTCTGCAAAAAGCTCCGGTGCATACGAGTCGACCATCTGCTTGACCGCGCCCTCAGGCGTGGCAGGCAACCCCATCAGAATCGACGATTGCTGCTCGGGAGAAAGGTCCGTCAATCGCTCTCGAAAGGCCACCTCTCCCTCGGCGGTAATTTCGGCGGCTGGCATCGCCCCGAGATTTGCCGGGGACAGCCCGGCGTTCAGCAGTGCCGCAAAGCGACGAGCGGTGGCCGGGTCGGAGGTTCCTTTGTCCATGGTGGTGCTGCCGAGGGCCATCGAGAGAAAGCGGTCGACCATGGTGTGCGTCATGACGACTTTCACCTGATCGCTCTCCGCCTCGGCCGTACCAGTCACTCCGCCCCCAGGTCCCGCACCAGCACCTGGTCCCGCACCGCGGCCAGCGCCCCCCGGACCGATTCCACCGTCTCCCCCTGCCCCGGCGCCGCCAAACTCCTGCATTGCTGCCAGCATTGCCGCACGAGCGGGCATCAGCACCTCGCCGTCGACCAGCTCTTCATAACGCACGTGGCTGACGCGAATGTTTGTAACTCCGGCCTGGCTGATGATCTGAGCCGGACCGCCGAGCTCCTCGAGTTTGTTGGGCTTGAGCGAGAGCACTCTCACCAGCTGCTGAAGATCGGTCGGACTCAACTCCTTGATGTACGTAAACCCATTGATCTTTCTCTCGTTGAGCAGACGGACGTACGCCGCGGCCGCCACTGCCGGAGTGGCGATCGGCTTTCCGTCGACAAACAACTTCCCACGCGAGACGACCGTCTGCAGACGGTCTCCCACGAAAATGGCCGGCGCCGCGGCGCTCAAAGTCTCCATCGCCTCGAGGACCCTTGGATGTTCAGGTCCGTAGAGCTGAGCGTTCTTGATCGCGATCTGAAGCGCCTGCAGAAAATCCAGGAAGTGTTTCATGGTTAGACCAATTGAGAATTGAGAATTGAGAATTGAGAATTGAGAATTGAGAATTGAGAAATAGAGACCGGCCATCCGCTTTCTTCCTTCTCTCCGTCCAAGAAGAAGGTAAGGTGGCTTTTTCTATTTCTCAATTCTCAACTCAAGAATAACACTTCCCTGCCCCAGCCGGTCCCCGCTGGTTCGCGCATTGCTACGTTTTCTCGAGCATCTCCACACTGGAAGCAAAGGCAGGGAATGAGTCAGGAACGAAGACACTTAGAAACGGACCCCAGACATCAGCACAATCTTCGCGTCTGGCCCGGTGAACGCTATCCGCTCGGGGCGACGTTTGATGGGAATGGGACCAACTTCTCAATCTTCTCCGAGGTGGCTGAGCGCATCGAGCTCTGCCTGTTTGATGAAGACGGCTACGAGAACCGTGTCGATCTGCCGGAAGTGAACGGCTTCAGCTGGCATGGATACCTGCCCAACATATCGCCAGGGCAACGCTACGGCTTTCGAGTCTATGGTCCGTGGAACCCGGCCCAGGGGGAGCGCTGCAATCCCAACAAGCTCCTGCTGGATCCCTACTCGAAGGCTGTGGAGGGAAGAGTCGAATGGAACGAGGCAGTTTTTCAATATCACTTCAATGATGCCGAAGGTTCCCGCAACGAAGCGGACAGCGCTCCCTTCATGCCGAAGTCGGTGGTCATCAATCCCTTCTTCGACTGGAGAAATGACAAAGCTCCGCGGATTCCGTGGCATGAGACGGTCATCTACGAGACGCACGTGAAGGGTTTCACGGCCCGGCATCCCGAAATACCGCCGGCGCTGCGCGGCACCTACGCCGGGTTAGCTCATCCTGCGTCGATCGCCTATCTGAAACGCCTCGGGGTGACGGCCGTCGAGGTTCTTCCCGTCCATCAGTTCATTCACGATTCCCTGCTCGAACAGCGCGGACTTCGAAACTACTGGGGCTACAACTCCACCTGCTATCTCGCGCCGCACAACGAGTACGCCGCGACCGGCGAGGCCGGCGGGCAGGTGCAGGAATTCAAAGAGATGGTAAAGACCCTCCACGAGAACGGGATCGAGATCATTCTCGACGTCGTCTACAACCACACCGCGGAAGGCAATCACCTCGGGCCGTCGCTGTCATACCGGGGAATCGACAATGCCGCCTACTACCGGCTCATGCCTGGCAACGAGCGTTACTACATGGATTACACCGGCACCGGGAACACGCTCAACATGCGCAATCCCCATGTGCTGCAACTGGTGATGGATTCGCTTCGCTACTGGATCATCGAGATGCACGTGGACGGCTTTCGGTTCGATCTGGCCGCAACGCTGGCCCGTGAACTTCACGACGTCGATCGTCTCTCGGCTTTCTTCGACCTGATCCAGCAGGACCCCGTGGTCAATCAGGTCAAGCTGATCGCCGAGCCCTGGGATGTTGGAGAGGGGGGATATCAGGTCGGCAACTTTCCACCGCTGTGGTCGGAGTGGAACGGAAAGTATCGCGACACGGTTCGCGACTACTGGCGCGGAACCCATCGGACCCTCGGTGAATTTGCCAACCGCTTCACCGGGAGCTCAGATCTCTATGCCACTACAGGGCGCAAGCCCTTCGCCAGCATCAACTTCATCACCGCCCACGATGGGTTCACGCTCAACGATCTGGTCTCGTACAACGAGAAGCACAACGAAGCGAACGGCGAGGACAATACCGACGGCGAGAGCGACAACCGGTCCTGGAACTGCGGCCTCGAAGGGCCGACTGAGGACCCGCAGGTGAACGAGTTGCGCGGTCGTCAGAAGCGAAACCTGCTGGCGACACTCTTCTTGTCACAAGGGGTGCCGATGCTCCTCGGCGGGGACGAGATCGCGCGCACTCAGGGCGGAAACAACAACGGCTACTGCCAGGACAATGAGATCTCCTGGTTCGACTGGGAACACCTGGACGAGGAGTTGCTGGAGTTCACAAGGAGAGTGCTCTTCATACGCCGCGATCATCCTGTCTTTCGCCGCCGCCAGTGGTTCCTGGGACGACCAATCCGTGGAACAGAAGTAAGCGACGTGGCCTGGTTCCGACCAGACGGCACGCAGATGACCGACGAGGACTGGGACATCGGCTTCGCCAAATCGCTGGGCGTTTTCTTTAATGGTGAGGCAATGCGTTTTGCAGATTCGCGAGGCGAGAAGATTGGTGACGACAGTTTCCTGGTGCTGTTCAATGCCCATCACGAAGGGATCGACTTTGTGCTTCCGGAGGAAACCTTCGGCAGCCAGTGGAAAGAGATTCTGAACACCGCCAGCAGGACGGGCGAAGGGACGCGCCAGCAGACTGCGCGGGATACGATTCAACTACCATCCCGGTCGCTGGTGCTACTGGAGCGAGTGTCGTGATCGGCATTTTGTGTGGCACAGGCACTCTTGCCTGTGTGTCGGCCGTCGAGGCCGACTTCTCTGTGAATTCCGGCAGGAACGCCACGGCTCGACGCCGCGGCACACAGGCAAGAGTGCCTGTGCCACACAAGAAGGACCGCCACGGGGAAAACAAATTACAGCGGGATGTTGCCGTGCTTTTTCGGCGGATTCTTGTCGCGCTTATTCCGCAGCATGGCCAGCGTCGTGATCACCTTCCGCCGCGTGAAGCGCGGCTCGATGATCTCGTCGACATATCCACGCTCCGCGGCGATGTAAGGATTGGCGAATTTGGTCTTGTACTCGTCGATCCTCTGCGCTCGCGCCGCGACCGGGTCATCGGCTTTTTCCATCTCGCGCTTGTACAGAATATTCACCGCCCCTTCGGCGCCCATGACGGCGATCTCCGCGGTCGGATAGGCGAAGTTCATGTCGGCGCGAATGTGCTTTGAGTTCATGACGCAATAGGCACCGCCATACGCCTTCCGCGTAATCACGGTGATCTTCGGCACCGTCGCCTCGGCCAGCGCGAACAAGAGCTTCGCCCCATGAATGATGATTCCGCCGTACTCCTGTTCGGTCCCCGGCAAGAATCCGGGAACATCCTCCAGCACCAGCAGGGGTATGTTGAAGGCATCACAGAAGCGGACGAAGCGCGCGCCTTTGCGCGAGGCATTGATATCGAGCACGCCGGCCAGATAGGACGGCTGATTGGCGACGATCCCGACGGAGGAGCCGTCGAAGCGGGCGAAGCCGACCACGAGGTTACGAGCGAAATGCTGGTGCACCTCGAGGAACTCGCCATTGTCGGCAATGGACTTGATGATGTCCCGGATCTCGTAGGGTTGATTCGGATTCTCGGGAATGATGGTGTCGAGCGCCGGATCGATCCTGTTGATGTCGTCGGTGGAACGGATACGCGGCGGATCTTCCATGTTGTTCGAGGGCAGGTAGGCGATCAACTCGCGAATCGTGGCCAGGCAATCCTCATCCGATTCGGCGGCGAAGTGCGCCACGCCCGAGGTCTGGTTGTGAGTCATGGCCCCGCCGAGCTTCTCCTTGGTGACCTCTTCATGCGTGACGGTCTTGATGACATCAGGTCCGGTCACGAACATGTAGCTGGTTTTCTTGACCATGAGAATGAAATCGGTGATGGCCGGCGAGTAGACGGCACCTCCGGCACACGGTCCCATGATCGCCGAGATCTGTGGCACGACGCCGGAGGCCAGGGTATTGCGGAGAAAGATGTCGGCGTAACCACCAAGCGACACGACGCCTTCCTGAATGCGCGCTCCGCCGGAGTCGTTGAGCCCGATGATCGGCGCACCGTTCTTCATGGCCATGTCCATGACCTTGACGATTTTTGCGGCGTGAGTCTCGCTCAGGGAGCCGCCGAATACGGTGAAGTCCTGCGCGAAACCGTAAACGAGGCGACTCTCGATGGTTCCGTAACCGGTGACGACCCCATCGCCCGGCACGCGCTGGGTTTCCATCCCGAAATCGGTGGAACGATGCACGACCAGTTGATCGAGCTCCTGAAACGAGCCCGGGTCGAAAAGCAGCGACATCCGTTCGCGCGCCGTCAGTTTCCCATCAGCGTGCTGACGCGCAATGCGATCCTCGCCGCCGCCGAGCTCACTCTGGCGCTTCCGGCTCTCCAGCTCTTCGAGTTCCACATCGAGACTCATGGCACCTCTTGTTGCAGCTCCTAGCTGCTAGCTTTTAGCTAGAGGCTAAAAGCTAAAAGCTCCTCGACCTACAGAATAAAACTCCGCGCCGCGGCGATCCGCCGGACTTCATCGCTCATTTCTTCATCACTCGGTTCCCGGCCACCATTGCTCCGTACCAGGTTCTCACGCGCCTCACTCATGATCGTGTCGGCGGTACGGAAGTTGTCGCTGAGCGTCTTGATCACTACCTCGATCCCAGTCTCCGCATCCGTGAACTCCACGAGGCCGCGATCTTCGAGGCGATTCACAATGGCGCGAGCCAGAAATTCGATCTGTTTCGTGGAGAAGGTCATGCGGTAATCACGGAGATTGTGGACCTCCGCTTAGAGATGGTACGACGAGACCTTCGTTCGCTTACAAGAAAAGCCGCCCTCGCGGGCGGCTTTTCGTTGAAGAGGCACGGATTTCAATGATTACGGAAAAAGTCGGAATCTGGTCCGACCGATCGGTGCAGGGCTCGACCATCGGACTGATTCCTGAAATAGTCCCCAGAAACGCAACGGCTCCCCCGCACTGGGGGAGCCGTCTTGCTCATCGTGACTCAATAGGCTGTTGCAGCCAGGACTTAAAAGCAGCTAGGCACTTTGAAACTGCCGATTCTCGTGCTCCAGTTGAACGAGCCCGTCGCCTTCAAGTACTCGGTCGTGAAGAAGAACGTGCAGTCGTCCACCGGGTCGACGGTCATTGCGCTGTAATCGCCCCAACGGTGCAGGTTGCCGTTCTGCGAGCCGGTGCCATTGAGGATGGTATTCTCGGCTCCGAGTGTCCCGACCGGGTCACTCGGGGCGCGGACGGAATAGCGGATGCCGGGGTTGATCTGGCTGCTGGAGGCGCTGTAGCCCACAGCGATGTTCCCGACCTTGTCCATGGCGATGCTGCCCATCCAGCGCGAGGTCGAGTCGGGCGAATAGGTTCCCTGCTGATAAACGGTTGGCGTTCCGTTCGGGTTGCGCAGCTCGTACCAACGCACGCCGACGACCTGGCTGTGTTTGTTGCCGCTCACCTTGACAGAGTGATTGACGACCAGCGTTTCGTTCCCGCCGATGTTGCGATAGGCGAGCCGATACATGAGCCGGTCGGCGAGCGAGTCGAGCGCGGTGCTGGTGCCGGCCTGCGCGATGCACGATCCGCCGCCGCACGCCTCGGTGAAAGTGGCCACCGGGATGTTGATAGGGCCGGTCAGCGTACTGCTCCCCGGGGTCGTCCAGTCCACGTGGAACTTCCACAGATTGAGCGAGTTCGCCGCGAAGTTGACCAGGTAGTTCGGCGAGCCAGCCGGCGGCGCGGTGGCGCCGTCGAGGTCGGCCGGCAGAACGCCTCCGAAGCTCGTGCTGAGTTGGAAGCACTGCTGCGTTGCCGCCGCGCCTGTCAGCATCTTGCTGCGATCGAACGCGCACAGTTTGGCGCCGCCGAAGGTCTGCCCGTTGTTGAAGATGTTGTAGGTGATGTAATAGCCGTCCGGCCAGACGCCCAGCTTCGGGTAATCGACGAACTGGACGTTGCCGTAACTGAACGAATAGCGGTTGTAAGTGCCTGTCGCGTCCGAGGTCGTGGAGACGGCGACGCACTGCTCGTAGGGGCCGCCGCTCGGCACGGAGAACTGGGTCAGGACCCAGCGTCCGGCCGCCTTGTCGTACTGGACGATCGGGTCGCCGTCATTGCGGGTCTCGCAGTTACCACCGAAACCGGCCCAGAGCGTGTTGCCGGCCTTGGGAAAACCCGGAGCGATCGCGCCCGTGGTTTTGTTGAAGACGGCGAATGATTCATTCACCCACTGCACGTATTGCGTCGCTCCCACCGCGCCAGTCGTGTCCGGCGGCGCTGCGTTGGGTGCGAAGCCGTAATCGCCGTTGCCAACGCCTGCGAAGTTGAGCCCGGCTGTCGTACCGACCGCCGGCTGAACCGAGGTTTGCACGACTGGATCAGGTGTGTTCGGGCTTGTCGAATCCGGCGTATGGAGCAGCCGGAGGGGACGATCCCGGTTCGCGCTCGCAACGCGGTTTGCGGTCGGCATGTCGCGCAATGCCGGTGAAACATCGTGATGGGTGGCTGACTGCACTTCAACCTGCGCGAAGGCAGTCACGGTCGATAATCCGAGCAGCAGAAAACAGCACAAAAAGATCTTCAAACGACCAACATGCATGTGGAAAAGCTCCTTTAGATTAATGGGTAACCGAGGACAAAGTAGAATGCATTCGTAGCAAGAGCCATGCCGAGAACCGCCATGTTACGCAAGTCACTGAATCGACGCGTCTTAACGAACTTGTAGCGTTCATGACGGGTCAGTTACAGACCCCCTTTGCCATCCGCAGCGGGTCCAAACATTTTTGAAGGATTCATTTGACACCCCATCCCACCACTTCCGAACCCTCTCAAGTCACTTTTTTCTGCCGGAGATCCGAGACTTCTTCAGCGGAGTATCCGAGCTCCTGCAGGATCGTATCGGTATGCTGGCCGACTTGCGGAGCGGGCGATACCGCAGAAGAGCGACGCCCCCCGATCTTCCACGGCGCGCGGAGAATCCGCAGAGCGCCAATCGACGGGTCGGTGATGGTTTCGACCATCCAGTCCGACCCAGCGAAAACCTCGTCCAGCTGCTGGACCCTGGCAGCCGGGATTCCTCGCAGCGCACAGAGGCGCAGCCACTCATCGGCAGAACGGGTCACGAGAATCAATTCCATTTCCCTCAGCAGCGGATCGCGATTCCGAACGCGCGCGGCATTCGTCTGGAAACGAGGATCATCGGCGAGGTCCGGTCGCTGGAGGATCTCCCGGCACAGCAGTTCGAAATGACGATCCGAGGCCACGGCCAGGACAAACATCCGATCGCTGGCGCGAAAGGGCTGGTATGGAACGATGGAGGGATGCTCGTTGCCGTAGCGTCGCGGGTTCACGCCGGTTGCCAGGTAGTTCTGCGCCACATTGATGAGAGACGCTACGGTCGAACCGAAAAGGGAGACTTCGACCGGGACCGCTGCTCCTCCGCGCTCCCGACCCACCAGAGCAGCGCAGATCGTTCCGTGTGCGTAATGCGCCGTCAATACATCCGAAAGCGCAACGCCGACTTTCATTGGATCTCCGTCGCGCTCGCCGGTGATCGACATCAGCCCTCCCGCCGCTTGCGCCAGAAGATCGTAACCGGCGAGGTCCGCTTCCGCCGAATCGGAATCGAAACCGTTGATGGAACAGAGCACCGCTCGAGGATTGATCTGCCTTACCGCGTCCGGAGTCAGGCCGAACTCTTCTTTCTGCTTTCGGCGAAAGTTCTCCACGACGACGTCCGCACGCTCGATCAGCTTTCTGGCCACACGCCGCCCATCTTCACTCTTGAGATTGAGCGTGATCGATTCTTTACTCCTGTTCACGGAAAGAAAGTACGAGCTCTCGGTTCCGATGAAGGGTGGACCCCACCTCCGTGTCTCGTCGCCCCTCACCGGCTCTTCGACTTTGATGACGCGCGCCCCTTCATCGGCCAGCATCATGGTGCAGAGTGGCCCGGCCAGGATCCGCGAGAAATCGGCAACGACGATGCCTTGCAACGGAAGTGGCGGTTGATGGGTCTTCATCAGCGAGATCGTAACGGACACCTATCCATAAGGCGATGGCCGATTGCTGACCGGTTCAGAAACCTGGTCGTTCTCGAGTCGCAGCGAGGCAGTGCCGTTCAGGTCCGCCTGAAAAGCGGCTTCCTCGCCAGCGGCAGAATCGCCAGCTTCAGATTGAGACCGAGCACCTTGAACGTGTCGGCAATGTCGGGAGAAATCAGAATCTTCGAAAAAAGAATGGTGGCGAAGAGATCCCCCGAGGTCAGCATGCCACCGAAGCCGACCACGGAGGCGATCTTGTATCGCGATACAAATTCCTCCTGGGCCACGATGTACGGACTCCCCGCCGCCTGCGGTATGTAGAACACGCTGTCAGACTTCTGGCTGGCATCGAGCAACAGACTCGGGTCGGGCTGCAACACTGTTGAGACGCTCACCCCGAATTGCTTGATGAGCTGCGAAATCATCGGCGCCTTCTCCACGAGCTGCTCGCTGACCAGGGGAATCGCTTTGTGGCCTCGTGACTCATGCCGGGAATTCCAGAATGGCATGTCACCAGCCGTGGCCAGCATCACCAGGCACCGAAGATTGGGGATGCGGTCAGCCTCCGGAGCGATGGCCCTCGCGAAACGTTGCAGGTCGTCGTCGAGATCCCAAAAGGGATGCGTTTTGAAGAGGCGGGCCAGGGCGAATGCCGACCGACCCTTATCGTCAACAAATTGACTATGAAAGTAATGGACGATCCGGTCGCCGGCCTCACCCAATGTCTCGGGAGAACGATCGAACATGGTCCGCAGCTCGCCGCGGCATCGCATCATCTCGTTGAAGCCAAACCGCGTCAGGTCATACATGCAATGCACATCCTACCCAACCCGGCATTCCGTCCGACGTCCGGTGGGCCCGTCTACCAGGATCTCCGCGCAAGCCGAAACTCTCATGCACCGCGAGCCGGAATCGAAATGTCCGGCCACTTTCATGCTGGAAGAGGCTTTGTCATCCTTCTACTTCGTGAAGACAGTGACCTCGGCCGAGGAGCCGACCGGGATTTCGTCGCTGGCGGGGCCGTTCCAGGAGATACGGACGGGAACGCGCTGGACTACCTTTACGAAGTTGCCGGAAGCGTTATCGGGCGGCAGCATCGAGAAGCTCGCGCCCGTTCCGCCTGACAGACTCTCCACGTGGCCCTCGAAGGTCTTCCGGCCGAGCGCGTCGACTTTCACCTCGGCGCGAGCTCCGGGCCTGATGCCCTCCATCTGCGTCTCTTTGAAGTTGGCCACGATATAGGTCGAGCGCGGGACGAGTTGCACAATGGGCTGTCCAACCGTCGCCCATCCACCTGGATGCACAGCGAGCTTCGAGGCGATGCCGTCAGCGGGCGCAAAGATCTTCGTGTAGGAAAGAGTCAGCTGCGCGGTCTGGAGAGCGGCGCGTGCCGACAGCACTTTAGCGTGCCCGAGTTGGGCCTGCGCCGCTGCGGCATTCACCTGCGCCTGAACGGGAGAACTCTGTTCGAGTTTGCCCCTGGCCTGACCGACGTTGGCCTCGGCCATCTGTCTGTTGTTTTCGGCCTCCTGAAGGCGGGCCGTCGCCTGGGCCAGATCAGCCTGCGCCGACTCGTTGGCAGCGCGTGCCGCATCCACCTGGGCGCGGGCGATGTCGCCCTTGGCCCCAAGCTCGCTGGCTCTCGAGAAGTCGAGCCGCGCTTTTTCGGCGTTCGCGCTTGCGCGTGCCACCGCCGCCTTCGCCGCGGCGATCTGGCTGCCAGACGTGTCGACACTCTCACGCGAGCTCTGAACTGCCGCCTGCGCAGCGGTAAAGGCGCCCCGCGCCGTTGCTCCCGACACCGTCTTGCGAGCGTCGGCATCAGCGGCCTGTGCGACGGCAGTCTGAAAGTCGCCCTCAGCCTGCGCCACTTTGGCCTGAGCGTCGCCGGGATCGAGCTCGGCGATGAGCTGCCCTCGCTTGACGACCTGATTTTCCTTTACGTAGATGATCGTGACCTGACCGGCCACCCGGGCGGCAACTGGAACGATGTCGGCGGCTATCTGCGAATCGTCCGTGGTCTCTTTCCCCGAGGTCATCAACCAGTAGATGCCATAAAGAATGAGGAGCAGAGCGACCGCGCCTCCCAGCATGAGGTAGAGCTTTCGTGCGCGACTCTCCCTGATCATCGGCTCGTGCTCGGCGATCTCGGAAACGGCGGGACTGCTACTCGAAGCGGAATCTTCTCGCATTACATCTCCACGTGGACTTCGATCTTCTCCGTGCCTTTAGGCATCCGCAGCAGGAACACCAGCGGAAGTACGCAGAGAAAGAGAATCCCCGATAAATAGAACAGTTTCTCGAACGACAACATCATGGCCTGACGCCGGAGCTGAAAATCCATCATCGTTGCCGCCGTCGTCTTCGCGGCCATGACGTCCGCTCCGCGTCGCGCCACCATCCGCTGCAACATCGCCATCCGCTCGGTCGCAGCAGGGTTTGCAGTGCTCACGCTACCGAGCATCGAGCCGCGGGCGGTGACGGCAAACCTCGTCAGCAGCGTCGCGAACACGGCCAGCCCGACCGATCCGCCTGTCTGTCGCAGCAGCGCGTTGAGTCCCGTGGCATCGGACAGGCGATGCCGCGGGATCGAGCTGAGGGCCATGGTCGTCAGCGGGATGAACAGACAACTGAAGGCCACACCCTGAATGATGAGCACCATGATGATGTCGCGGGTCGAGCTCTGCAGCGTGTAGTGCCCCATGAGCCAGGCCGTGTAGGCGAACAGCACGATACCGAAAGCGACGGTCGCGCGCGGCGACACCTTGTTGTACAGCCGCCCGACGATCGGCATGACCACGATCATGGTGAGCGACCGCGGCATCATCGCCATGCCCGCCTGGGTCGCCGAATAGCCGAGCAACGTCTGCATGAAAAGGGGCAGCAGGAAGGTGACGGCCATGAGCATGGCGAACATCACCGCACCGATCAGGGTGCCCGAAGAGAAGACCACGTCCTTGAACAGAGAAAGGTCGACGGCCGGCACCCGCGCGCTCAATTCACGGATTACGAGTGCCACCAGCGCTACGACGGCGATCAGAGCGATGACTCTGATCTCGGCCGACTGAAACCAGTCATTCCGATTTCCCTCTTCCAGGACGAACTGCATCGAACCGAGCCCCATGAAGAGGAGCGCGATGCCCAGCCAGTCCAGATTCTTTTTCTGCCGCTCGGCCATGGTGTGCAGCGCGGCGCGGACGTCGTCGGGCTCATGAACGAACTTCGTCACCATGAGGATCGAGACGATCCCGATGGGAATATTGATGAAGAAGATCCAGGGCCAGCTGTAGTTGTCGACAATGTATCCGCCGAGCGTGGGGCCGAAGGCCGGACCGAGGACGACTGCCATTCCGAAGACGGCCATGGCCATTCCCTGCTCCTGGGGAGGAAAGGTCTGCCTGAGGATGGCCTGCTCGGTCGGTTGCAGTGCGCCTGCCCCGAAGCCCTGCAGAATTCGGAAGACGACCAGCAGCGGCAGAGTCCGGGCAAATCCACAAAGCGCCGAGCCGAGGATGAAGAGTAAGAGCGACATCAGATAGACGCGCTTCTGCCCGAAGAGACGGGCCAGAAATCCGGTCAGCGGCATGACCATGACCGTGGCAATGACGAAGCCTGTCGTCACCCAGGTGATCTGCTCGATGGTGACACCCAGCGATCCAGTCAAATGAGGAACGGCCACGTTGACGATCGAGGCATCGATGGCCCCCATCAGCGTTCCGAAGGTAATGGATACCGTGACGAGCCACTTGTTGACCGGCTTTCGCTCGACGGCCTGCCCTGGAAATGGCATGGATGCAGCGCCGACGCTCATTTCGCAGCCGCGCTTCGCGTCCTGATCTCACCGGTTGCGTGTTGGAGCTCGACTCCGGCGATGGCGGCATCAGCCTCCGCAGCCACCAGATCTTCGTGCGCCTGGCGATACGCATCCTGAGCGCGATCTACCTCGACGCTCGATCCGTACCCGGCGCCCCGCCTTTCCCGGGCGATCGTCAGCGCTTCGTCGGCGACCTGCGCTCCGGTCGTGGCGACGCTGACTCTCGACCTGGTGTTCTCGAGCACGAGGATCGATCGCCGCACGTCCTGTTCGATGTCTCGCTCTTTCTGCGTGCGGGAGGTCTCGACATCGTGGAGTTGCAATTGCGCCCGGGCAATGTTGGCGGGAATGTCTCCGCGAAAAAGCGGAAGTGAGACCGTCCCGGCAATGCGCCGCGTCCAATGAAGATCGTCCTGATGGTTGCCGCTGTAGTCCCCCTCGAAGTCCATCTTGACGGTCGGCAGGCGCCGCGCCCGGGCGGCCTGCAAAGTGAGGCGAGCCTCCTGCTCATGGGCGGCGATGGCCAGCAGTTCCGGACGATTCTTCCGCGCGCTTTCCAGAGCTTCCGAAGTAGCAGGAGCCACAGCGGGAGCAGGCAGCGGATCGACCAGAACAACGTCGGCGTCTTCCGCGGCGCCGATTGCATTCAGAAGGGCGAGCAGAATTGTCTGACGATCATTCTGGGCGACGAGCAGAGCCTGTCGCGTTCGCGCTAGTTGCAAGTTGGCCTGCGCGACATCGAGGCGGGTTCCGGTGCCGGCCTGGAACTCGTCCTGAGATACCTGGGCCAGCTTCTCGAAGAGTGCGACGTCGCCGGTGTGCGCGCTGATCTGTGCGTCGGACCGCTGGGCGAGAACGTAAAGACGGGCCACTGCCGCCGCAACGTCGTTCTCAGCCTGCCGCGATTCGTAGCGGCTGGCGTCGCTAGCCCGTTGCAGCGCGCGATAACGCTGCAACGCCGCAAGGTTGAAAAGCTGAACGGTGGCGGAGAGCTGTCCATCGATGACCGGGAACGGACCAACCACCGACGGCTGGCCGGGGATGGTGAACCCGAACGTAGCGAGATTGATCGACTGGCTATAGCGCTGGAATCGAGCATCGGCCTGCGGCAACAACGCCGAGAAAGCCTCGGAGCGCGCAATGTCGGCTCTCCGTTCGGCAGAGCGCGCCAGGTCAGCCTGCGTTCCCGTCCCCAGGGCCATGTCGACCGCCTCCTGCATCGTCAGCCGAAGTGGATCAGCCTGCAGGGTGGTTGCCGCAACCATCAGTAGGGAAATTACGAATCGCTTCATGTGCTCCCGGCCGTGCAACGCTTCGGCCAAAATTACTGGCGAGTGGCCAGCAGGCTCTCCAACCACAGAAACTCTTTCCGTGTTCCCACACAGAAACAAATCACATCGGATGTCAGCGCGCGAAGGCGCACGGCAGATCTTTAGAACCGGGCGTGAGCCCGGTGATCCGGAGAAAGCACTTCCTAAGCATCAGCCCGCGAAGGCGGGCGGCAGATCGTAGCCGCACCGTCTGTCGCCCGCCTTCGCGGGCTGGAGGAAGAAAAGGAGTGAAAGAGGGCGCGTCGCGACACCGGGCTCACGCCCGGTGCTACAGATCTTTCGCCCGCCTTCGCGGGCTGACGAAGTTCGCCCTTCGCTCCTACTTTCTGAAGCGACCGAACAAAGCGCTCAGTCGATTCAACAGTGTCGGCCACCACTCCACCCGTCCCCGGGCCACTGGACTGGCGAAACCAACGGCATCACCGTCCTGTACGCGGCGGTGTGTTCCTGCGATTCTGAATTCCGTCCCCCCATCGGGCAGTGCCTCGGTGAAAGTGCACAGGCTAACGTGATGGGTGCGACGCGATGAGTAGTGAACGACAAAACTCTTCCGGGTGCGCGCGGCATCTGCGATGGCCGCACCACCGTGATAGAGCCCGGCATGCCAGAAGAGCACCTCACCCTTTCGGGCCGTGAAAATCTGTCGCTCCAGTCCTCGGGTTTTCATCTGTTCCGCGAGCCAGGCTTTCTCCTCATTGACCTCCTTCTCACCAAAGACGCGCGAGTCGAATCTGTACTCCCCAGGACGAAACTCGTATGGCGGCAGACGATGGGAGCCCGGCACATACATGAGCGGTCCGGAATCAGGATGAATATCTTCCAGCGCGATCCAGGAGGCGAGAAGGTGGCCGGCCACCGCGGTCTGCACAAACACCGGATCGCGATGGAGGGCCTGCGCAGAACCGAACTCGAAAAAGATCGACTGGATGGCCACGGACGGCTCCCCGAGGATCATCGCCGCGATGGCGTGCAACCGAGGATGAAGATAGAGGCGGCGGGCGGCGGGAGAGTGCGAGAAGAGCTCGCCGATGCGGTGACCAGGTTTTCGATCGCGCTGCTCATCAGCGGTGCTCATTCTCCGCATCACCGGCTGGCCATACGCAAACAACAGGTCGTGAGGCTTCTCAACCCAGACCCGATCGATGTCCGCCAGAAGCTCATCAAACGGCTCGACGGCAGGATCGAGAAACAGCCGGACGTATCCGTTCTCATGGAAATCCGAAAGTAGCCGCGCGTCCTGGGCGGAGATCCTCCCTGACCTCGAGAGTGCCGAGATCCTGTCCCGCGCGTCAGGTTGATCGATCCACAAACGCGAGTCAAAGGGATTGAGCGGAAACGGCTGAGCCAATGGAGGGCGATTGTAAAGGATGGCCCGGCGCCTTTTGTGTGGCACACAAGAACTGCCCTGGCTGACACTACAATCAGCCATGGGAAAAAAGAGCGGAGGGCGCGAAGGAAAGTTCGACGCACGGCGCTGGGAGGATAGCGAGGACGCTCCTTCCTACGAGAAGAAACGGCAGGCACCTGTCGTACCCGAGGTCCCAAAACCGGCTTCAGACCCTGGCCCGCAGAAGGAAGAGGCTCAGCTCACCGGGTTGAGAGAAGCGACCGTGATTTCCACGACGCGGCGCATCTGCTCGGTCGTGGCAGAAGACGAAATACTCGATTGCTATCTAACGTCCCGATTGGCAGCGGTGCAACAGAGCGAGATCGCGCCCGGCGATCGCGTCCTGTTCGGAACGAAGGATGACGGAAATCGAATGATTCAATCCGCTCTTCCGCGGAAGACCTTCCTGGCACGGCCCGATCCCCACAACGCCCGCAAGCAACGGGTCATCGCTGCAAACATCGACACGGTCGTAAATGTCGTCGCCGTCAAGAATCCACCACTTCGGCCTCGTCTCATCGATCGCTATCTGATCGCCATCATGGAAGGCGGCGCAAAGCCGATCATCTGCGTCAACAAAGTCGATCTCCTCGACGACGAAGCGCTTCGCGAAGAGCTTCGCTGCCTCGACGTCTACCGTGATCTCGGCATCGAGACGGTGCTCTGCTCCATCGAAGATGGCCGAGGACTCGATGAGCTCATGTCGAAGCTGCGCGGGGGAACATCGGTATTCGTCGGTCACAGCGGTGTAGGGAAGTCTTCGATTCTGAAAAAACTCGTCACCTCGATCGACGGAGAAGGCGGAGGAGAGATCAAGACGGGCGCCGTGACCGCGAAACAGGGTACAGGCCGGCACACGACGCGGCAGGCCACGCTCTACGACCTGGGCGAGGGAACCTCCATCATCGATACGCCGGGCATCCGCGAATTCGGATTGTGGAACCTCGATGAGGAAACGCTGCGCTCGTATTTCCCTGAGTTCGACGAGCTTGCCGGCGACTGTCGTTTCAACGATTGCAGTCACTCCCACGAGCCTGAGTGCGCCGTGAAAACGGCGGCGGAGGAAGGGCACATTTCCAAGGCGCGTCTCGATACCTACCACCGGCTGCACGAGGAGTTGCGCGAGCAGGGCGAGTTGCGATGACGGGAGCACGGCCGGGACGTTGCCTGCTCGGTATCGACGCGACCCTCTGGCTTCGCGCCTGCCGTTGCTGAGTCCCTGCGCGGAGGGCGGCGCCTTGATTCTGCAGTTAAAACGGGGAGATGCATCGCTGCATCTCCCCGTGTCGTGGTCAACGCTACTTTGTTACGGTCAAGGAAGCGGACGCTGTATGAGACAGCGAGCCGCTCGCGCCGGTGATCGTGAGTGGATAGGTAGTGCGGGCAGTGCCACTGGCGATCGTGATCGTCAAAGTTGAGGACGTGGTCGCAGGATTCGGCGAGAAGGTCGCGGTGGAACCCGAGGGCTGGCCCGACACCGAAAGCGTCACCGCGCCGGTGAACCCGCCGCTGGGCGTGATGGTAACCGTGTAGGTGGCCGTCCCAACCGAGCGCGAAACGCTGGCCGAGGGCGGGCTTACCGAGAGCGCGAAGTCGGGACCGACCGGCGGTGCGGTCGCGGTGGCAGAGGCCTGGTTGGAGTTGGCCGACTCACAGCTGACGAACGAACGGACGACGTAGTAATACGTTCCGGCCGCAAGATTGAGGTCGTTGAAGGTAGTCGTGGTAGACGTTCCTACCTGCGAGTACGGACCTCCGAGAACGGTCGCGCGATCGATGTGGTACTCCGAGACGTTGGCTACAGCGCCCCAGGAGAGATCCACCCTGGCCTGTCCGCCGGCTGCCGTCAGCCCGACAGGAGCCGCAGGCGGTGTGCACGACGTCGTGCTCGTGCTGTTGGTCCAGATCTGTTCCTGCGAGCTCGCGCTGCGGTCTGTCCACGACGGGAAAAACGTTCCGTTGTAGCCACTCAGGCCATTGTAGTCGCCATACTGATTGCCGGAATTTGCGCCAGCGACTGTTTCATCGGTCATCCCTGAGGTCACTTTCTGCGGGGTGCTCCAGGTCGCGCCGTCGTCGGTCGATGATTGAAAGAAGACGTCGGTCTTCTTTCGGCCCGGATCATTGATGGTGTCGTAGTACATCATGCCGATGCGGCCGGTTGTCTCATCGACCACCAGTCGCTGATTGAACTGGTCGTTGAGTGAGCTCGGGTTGTTCACCATGCGCGCTGCTTCCCAGGTCGTCCCGCCGTTGGTGGAGCGGGTAAACCAGACTCGCGTCGTGCAACCTGACGTCGTGCTCGTTCCCGGCTCGTTGGCGGGAGTGGTGCAACCGGTGGCCCCGGTTAGATCGGTCCAGGAGGCATAGACATTGTCTTTTGCCGCGGCCACGTTCTTGTAGGCTCCGGCCGAGGCGTAGATCAAGGCGCGTCGGCTGGCGAAGCTCGGCACGCCGATGTCATAGCTGTCGAAGGTCAGGGCGACCTGCTGCGGGGCCGAATAGGAGGTACCGCCGTTGGTCGACTTGACCATGAAAATCCTGCTGTTCCCGGTGGTCGGCCAGAAGGCGAAGACGACGCCGGCGCTGTTGCTGGTGACGTCGGATCCGATGCATGTACCGGTCGATTCCGCTCCGCTGATCTGGATCGGAGTTCCCCACGTTCCGCCCGGGCCGGAGCGGCGGTTCATGAACGCCGGCGCACCGTTGTGCCAGATCGCGTAAATGTAGTCCTTGAACGCCGAGCTGGCACTGTGGTCCGTCCACATGAGCTGTTTGTCGGTATTCGATTGCGTTCCTGAGAATGTGTTGTCGAAGGTCCAGGTCGCCCCGCCGTTGCTCGATCGATAGGAGCGCATGAAGAGCTTCGATCCCTGCACGCCGATGGTCGTGGCCCAGGCCGTCCCCTCGGAGGTCCAGTCCACGGTCGGGTCGGAGTGCGATGTGTCCCCGCTGGCGAAGGGAAGGGTCGTTCGTCCCCAGGTCGCACCACTGTCGCTGGTGTAGTACTGGGCCTGCGCACCGCCCGATACGATGGCATTCGAGGCGGAGATGATCCGCGCCGGATTCCAGTAGTCGATCCGGATGTCGGACTCGCTGCGCGGACTGGTTGTCGATCCGGACACCGAGAGGGCTACCCTTGATGAGGGTGGCACATCAGGTTCTTTCGGCGCCCGCCTCAAATCCTGATGGTGAACCATCCACTCGAGCACCTCGTTGGCCACCCGCGGATAGCCGCCCGTCGGATCGTCCGCCGAGTAGGTCGCCTCGGGGTGATTCTTTCGCCAGTAGACACGGAGCCATGGTGGAAGCCCGATTTTGTCGTTGGCCTCATCGGCTCGGAGGAGGCTGAAATCCTGGTTGCTCATGATCAGCGCCGCGAGCGCCGTGCCATTGCCGACACCATGCCTTTGGAGTTGCTGGCTGACCGAAGGCCAGCCGCCGGTCGGCTGTGCAAGAACCGGATTGATGGCGAACAGCACTGTGCATAGAACTAGGACGAAAACCACTGGCGATCTGCGAGTCATCAGTACTCCCTTAAGGTTGGACACATCGTTGTTTCGGGGAGTGTAGCTTACCTGAAGGCCGCAGGAATCGCGAAATGTTATATGGAGCGCGACATCGAGACGCCGACGACCAAAACGCCAGGCCTGCGAAACGGACGAGGATTCCCTGTCGTCAAACCACACTGTCTTCCGTCTCCTGGCTCCGTAGCCTACGATGCGACGGAATGGGTTTCCTGGCCGGTCAGATCTCGAAAGAAATGCTCGAGCGCGAGCGCGGAGTCAAACTGGATCCGCGCTAGGACCCCCTCTACCTACCTTCATCACGAGGAACGGAGCGTCGCCATGGCCAAGAAAGAGAAATCAAGCGAGCATCAGGGCGGCCCCGTAGGCGGGCTCGCCACCCTCCTCGATCCGACGACGACCGGCTTCGAGGACGCCTGGGTCGGCATGGAGCCGACGTTTCAAAGCGCCAAGTCTGTTAAGAAATGGCGCGAGATGTCGGAGGAAGAGAGCGGCGAAGATGCGTACTTTGTCGACGAGTACATGCTGGGAACACTGCGCAAGGTCGCGCGCCAGATCGTCAAGTCGTGGCGTAAAGCAGACAAGAAGAATGACCCTGCCTGCTTCTTCGACTCCGTGAAGCGGACCAAAGAGCTCGATCAGTGGAAGGACATACGGCAGAACGTGACCTTCCGCTGGGACGACAAGAAGCGTGGCGACTTCGAGGTCAAGTGGTCGATGGATCCGGAGACCTTCGAATACGGGATCAAACCGGTGCCGCTGGCCTGGTTCTACGACGAGCGTTTCATCGCCTTCCTGGAAGCGTTTGTATGGGGCATTCCGCTTGCGGCGGGTCTGACCCCTTCCATGGCACACGGAGGCGCGCAGTTCTCGCTGTCGGCGAAGACGTTCATGGGCGGAAGTCTTCTCGCCGACACGATCGCCGACAGGTTGAATCGACCGGAGCTGGCGATGTGGCTCTTCGATTGGCCGAACGCGGATGATCGATCGTTCCGTGCCACACCGGAGCGATACTCCGCCTTCGCCAATGTGATCGAGGAATATTGGTCGGGCGCCTACCATCCGCGTGCGCGCGGCCGCGAGCTGACGCCCCTCGACGTCTATCTCGACAACGCATTCATGCCGGCGCCCGGACGCGCCGGCCTCGTCGATTCGAAGAGGGGTCCGATCGGGTCGTCGCGCGAAGTCTTCCAGACCAACTTCGCTTTTGGACGGGCCGTACGGCTGCGCGCTCAGAACGTCCATCCCGGCTACTGGCAGGCCGCGCACCCGGCCGAGATCGGCTATCGCCCCGATCAGATCATGCGCTACAGCGAAGGCAATCTGAATCGCCTGCAGATCGCCGGCGAATACCACGTAAAGAGTGGCGAAGTTCTCGATCCTGAGCGCTTACCGGCCGCCGACGGGCCGCTCGAGCAGTCGATGCTCTACAAAGAGGCAAGCTGGGAGAACCGCGGGCAGATGGGGCGGACCAGCGCGCGTGACTTCGTCGAGGCACTGCTGCTCGACGTCCATAACGCCCGTCGCCTCGCGCAAAACCCCCAAGTGCAGGTCAAGGCTGCCGGTGCTCTGCTGCAGGACCAGATCCTGATCGATGCCGAGGCGACCGTGAAAAAGTACGCCGGAGACAAGGCCCTCGGCAACCTTCACAAAACTGCGGAGAAGGAAAATCTGGAGAGCTCACGCGGGCGCTTGAGAAGTGATTGGATCGAGCCCGAGACCCTCTTCTGGGCGGCGTGGAAGGCGCTGCCGGTTCAAGACAAAGGGGCGATCTCCGCCGAAATCGTCGAGTCGTTTGCAGGCTATGTCGAGAACGCACGCGAATACGACCCGCGCAAGCCGGAGGGCGATCCGATGGTGTGGCATCGCCACCGTGTGCATCCCGAGCTCTGGAAGGCGCTGGCCGCGGCGAAGACTTCTGTGCGCGGGGACTCACTCGCTTTGCGAGAGCTCGACGCCTTCCAGGCCGGCGAGAAACTCTACCTGTCCCTGCGCCCGGCCTTCTCACCCATCGACGAGCCGGAGCCGTGGAAGTAGAAGAGCCTCGATCGAACCGGCTCGAAGACGTTCGCATCGAGGGAGTACTTCAGATTCACAGCCGGGCCACCCGAACTCAGCCAGAGGCTCGGACGCGACCGACGATCTCATCGAAGGCCTCGATCCGACCAGGGTCGTCCAACGCCGATCCGATTTCCCTGACCAGCTCTCGGACCCGTGGCAGATCGATCTGCGGGAGATGCAGGACTAGTGTGGTGTCCGAGCGGTCACGGTCACGCCACGCCGCAGCCTTGTAGATGATCAGATCCTCGGGTCGGGCGATCCGCAGAGCCAACCCGTCGAGATCGACCTCCTCAGCAAGCCTCAAGGCCTCCTCTTCAAACGGCAGCCACGCAAACGAGACCTCGATCGTCACGCCGCTCGCATCGTGTTTCAGCAGCAGGATCTGCCGACTGCGTGCAAACTCACGAGCATCGCTGATTCTTGGAGTGATTCCATGTCCAGCGAAGGTGGCGAGGACTGAATCGAGATCGCTCGTTCGTCCGAGCACGGTTGCGTCGATATCGATGGTCTGGCGCGGAACGCCTGCAGCGATCACTGCGACGCCGCCGATGATCATCGAAGGGGATGGCAACTCCCGGAGGGCCGCTGCGACCACAAAGAGGGCACTGCTGAAGCGCCGGTCAGCGGTCACGGAGCCAGCGATCGCGAAGCTTCGTCCAAGCCTCCCACATCTGTCGATCTTCCCTCTCGGATACGGGATCGATACGCTCGAAGGGCGACCCGTTACAGGCTTCGTCATAGGCCAGAAGGGAGAGTGCAGCGGCGAAGGCCTGCGCCGAAGTGAGCGGATGACGTTGCACCTCGGCCCGCTCGCGGGCCGCCGCGGCACGATGGTTTTCGGCCCAGATCCTCACGTCACGGGGTTGCATTCCACCCATTGTAATTAAGTCCGTCATTTGTTCGTCGTCCGGGCGGCATTCTGCCTGCTCGCGGCCATCACAATGCCGAGCCGAGGTCCGTGATCCCTGACAGAGATGACAGCCACTGCACGGCGGCGCTAGGATTCACTCCAATCCTTCCGGATTCGATAAGAGAACCGCAATGCGCGTGAGGTGTCATGGTTGCAAGGCCGCCTGGGATCTGCCCGATTCCGATGCGGTATCGAGCTGCCCGGAATGTTGGCGGAAGCCGGGAAATACTGGAAGATCGCCGCCGATCGCTGGCTCGAGATCGCCGATTCGCAGATCTTCTGGACCGGATATGGGATAGGGCGAAGGAGATTTTTCAGTCCCTCGATCCGCAGATCGTGGAAGAGGTCCGTCGCGAGGTCACGACCGGTATCTGGCCAGCCTGATTTATGAAGTCATCGGCAAGCTCCGAACCAGCGGCGAAGATCTCGTGGCGGCGCAGAGATTCGAAATCGCCGAGCAGATCGAATCGTGGCGACTGACCCTGGGATCCGGAGAGCAGCGAACATCGCGAAGACCTCGCGAAATACAAATACGCAGCGACTCATCCTCGCACGACCTACGCAGTGGTTGAGGAGTTGAGATCCCAAACACGTTTCCATGGTTCGATCGTGCGATTCGCGCGAATTGCGGGGAGAACGAGGCGCTGGAGCTCGACCACCTGTGCGACCTTCTCTGCCAGAGACATCGCGCGACGCTGGTTCCGGAGCGTTCGCTTACCCTCACGGAGTCGCTCGTAAACATCGGCATGAACTCTAGTCATAAGTCGGTAGCGTGAGCTTATACCGTGCCACGAGGTCGCTCAACACCTCGCCATCGACGTTGCCTTCTTCCATGAGGGCCGCAACGCGCTGCAGGCGTTTCGCCGTTCGTGCGCCCGGCTCAAGGTATAGAGCAATTAGATATTCGGGTCGAATGACGCGCACAGGCGAACCGTCGTAATCGAGCAAAGCGGCTTCTCGGACAGCCTCCTCAGCGAGTGCGTTATGCGCGGGAATGAGCTGAACCGGAATGCCGGCAATCAGGAGGTGCTCCGCCTCTTCGCTGAAGCCGTTGTGGCGAGCCCAGTCGTAGATCGGCGCGAGTGAGACGAGCAGAGATGATGACGGGATCAATACGAACACGTCCAAATCGAACGTTGGTATCGGCTCGGACCAGAAAACCAGGGCCATCGCGCCGCCAATTGCGTATTCAGTAACGACACCCTCGCCCTTCATGCGTTCGATGACAGCAAGCGCCTCCGAGAACCGGTTCACACGATGATCATACGACGCACCGGACGAGCGCTTGCTTCCGCGCCGCAATGTTTTCGTCCGAGGCGTCGATCGGAAAGTCGGGATCTCTGGTACCAGGAGCGTTAGAGAAAACTCATGTACAAGATCTGTGAACGAAGACCGATCTCTCCTTCCGATCCGTGATCGAAAGTCAGTTGCAGCCCTAATTGCGCCACAACCCGGCACGTTTCAGTCTGGCCACTGGAATGACGTAGCATGGCGCCGCCGTGCCGCAGATTGAGCAGCCTCGCCTTGACAGTCCCCGGGCCAGCCAGTTCCGGCCAATCCAGACTCTGATCCGCCTTCTCGCCACGCTGATTTCTTTATAGAGAGACAGGAGGGTTGAACATGACCCGCAACTGTTCGCGATGCAGTACCGAGATCGATGCCGAACGGAACCTTTGTCCGGTTTGTTTCTTCGGTGAAGGGCTGAAGGCAGATACCGTGGAGTGCGCGAAGTGCCACACGGAGCTGGATGATGACGTGCGCTTCTGCCCCCAGTGCGGCGCCATGGCTCCTGCAGCGACGGCAGCCGCCGGAGACCCGATCCGAAGGGCGCTTGCCGCGAAGCTCCTTGCGGTGGAAGGCCGTGGAATTCCTGGTCTGGCGATCACTTGGGGGTTGATGCTGATCTACGCGTTGTTGTTGTCTCACAAGCAGGGTCCGGCGCGGGCGCCCTCTAACCCTCTCGAAGCGTTCGCCGGGGTTCTCACTCAGTGGATGATCATGGTCATCGCCACTCTTTGTATTCTTCTACCTGTTCCTCGTCACGCGCCTGCGGGGTGATGGATTCTCTCTCAGGCGGTCGCAGAGCGTCATCTGGCGCGAGCCGGCGTGGTGGCTCTGGTGGTATCCGCGCGCGCTGCGCCTGCGGGGGAATGCCTGGGACAGACTGCCGGCCACGGTGAGGCATCTCCGATGGTCGATTCACGTTTTCGTTGCCTACATCTTCGTCCTCTACACATTCATGTGCTTCATGGGAGAGCCCTTCTTAGACTTCGCCTTCAACTACGACCAGAATCCGGGGCTTTTCGCGATGAGCAACGGTGGCTTTGCGGCCCTTGTCGTGGCGTGGGCTCTGTTGACGGTCCGGGCGAGGCGCGACCTGAAACGCAGAGGGCTCGCCGAGGCCGATGTCAATCGCGTGATGATGTCCATCCCTCCGAGCCGTGTGAGCTTCTGGGCCCGGCCGCACATCGCGGCGATCCTCGCACCGGCTTCGCGACCCGAGACCACCCTCCGCTCGGAGTCGCCTCACGGCCACATGCAGTCGATCCTCCGCCACGCCGAGGAGCTGTCGGGACCTTTGCGCCCCCTCCGGCGCGCAGGCGGCGGTTGCCGCCCGGCAGCTCGTAGCGTCGATTGATCAGGCCGAGCGGGAGATCGCCGATCTGGCGCGCAACATCGAGCCCGGCGACGAAGAACGCCTCATCGAAAAGATCGAGGCTCTGGCCGCGCCGGCGACGGCGGGTGACGAGTTCGCTCCGATGCGGACGCTGCTCGAGAAGCAGGTCGAGTTGATCCACGCATTGTCGGCTCGGATCGAAGAAGCCAGGGAAAGGAGCAACCGCCGCGTGGAGATGCTCAGAGCGCTGGCTCATGTCGCGTCGCTCCGGTCGCGCCTGACCGAGACTCCGTCCGCGCTACGCCAGATCAGCGACAACGTGAGAGCTCTCTGTGATGACATCGAACGCCAGGCCATGGCACTCGACTCCGTGGTGTCAGCAGGTGGCGACGACGCGATGGCGACGGTCAGGCGCACGTGACAGCACGAAGGAGACTATTTCTCCGCGATTCACAAATGCGGAGAGTAAAAAAAGCGTGGCTGGAAACGGGCCGGACGAAGCTCGAACCGCTGCGCTCGTTCGAGAACTATGAATTCTCGTCGGCTTCGATCCGCGCTCGCAGGAAAAGCACGTCCGCGGCATCGCTGGGACGAATGGTTTGCTTCGTCTCAATGAGTAGTTTTTTGGAGGCGACAGGGATCAAGATGCCGGCTACGTTCTTTATCTCGATCCCCGAGCGAACGGCCTTTTCGTAATCGACGCCGCACGCGGAGGCCAATAGATCGACGACGACCTCATCGGCAATTCTGACAACCTGATACCTGGCAACATCATCATTCGAAATCAGCGCCGCTGCGTTATCCGGCAGGAAGCTCATCGCCAGTTTCAGCGCTGCAATATTTTCGTCAGAAGCGTCGACCAGAAAGTCGATGTCCTTGGTACCACGGACGTAACCATGAAGGATAACGGCAAACCCGCCTATCAGCACGTAACGTACGCCGTGGTCATTCAGGGCTTTACAGAGCGAGAGGAGGTCTTCGAGCTCAGGTGCGCGTGAGTATTCGCCATCTCCCGGATCATCCATTCGTCCGCCTCCTCGTGGCTGCGAAACCGATAGACGCCTCGTGGGATCAGCGCGCCACCCCGAAGGCGATTCATCGTCCGCTGCAGAACGGCGGCATCCGCAACGGCATCCTCACCCTCCGGGCGCCGCGAAAAACGTTTCATAGTGTGATGGTAGCAGGATGGCGAAGAAGACGTGGCTGGGAGACAGGGACGAAGTTTGAACCGCCGCGGCTCGCTTTCCATTGAGGCCTTCACCGTCCTCATCGAGCCCAGTTCTCCAGATCAATACCTGGAACTCGTCGGAACCCGCGCTCGTTGTTCGAGACGAGCGTGAAGTTACCAGCTACAGCTTGCGCGGCGATGAGCGTATCGAGCGGTCCGATTGTCTTCCCGGTGCGCTCGAGCTTCGCGCGAACCTGCGCGTACGCGATGGCGTCGCCTGACGTGAAATCAACGACCGTGAGCGGACGAAGAAAATTCTCGACAAGCCGCAGGGTCTTGCTAGGAAAAGAGCTTTTGGCGGCGCCCGTCCGGAGCTCCGCCTCGGTGATCACGCTGACCAGAATCTCTTCTCTGCTCTTGGAGAGTAGAGTTTCGAGAACGTTGCGATTTCCCTTGAGCGCGTAGATGCACGTATCGGAATCGAGAAGGAATGGCATCCGCACTCATCCAAGCTTTCGTCGCTTCTCAATCTCACCCTGCGACGGTCGTTCGAAGTCTTCGGAAATGCCCGAGAATGAATCCACATACCCCTCGGGCCATTCATGGGTGGGCTCGAGAATCACGGCCTTCCCTTCCCGGCGTACCAGGACAGTGTCGCCTTCGAAACGGAACTCTTTGGGAAGGCGTACCGCCTGACTCCTCCCGGTCCAGAAAACGCTCGCCGTCTTGTGATTCACGATCAGCCCCTCCTAGTACCTACCAATGATAGGTACCAGATTGGACTTGTCAAGTTCGCGCCTCCTTCGCGGAACGATGGAGGGAAACGCTGACTCCGACCGTGCCATGGCACCCACGAAGCCTCGAAAGTCGCGTGCAATGAAGCCTTTAGAACGTGGCTGGGAGTCTTGGACGAAGTTCGAACTCTGGCCGCGATCCCGCTATCGGGCCACAGTCGCTTTTAGCACGTCCTCAATCGATCGACGCGTGATGTTCGCGTAAAGAACAATGGAGTCGAGGTCAGCACCATTCGGCCATTCCACGATGCCCGCTTCCGTGTTGACCCGGACCTTCTCGAACTCCCGCTCGTCGCGAAGAGACTCGAAGACCCCTTCCCATCGAAGCATCGCACCCAAATCGACGATGCCTTCGACACCGTCGTCGAATGCTAGACGCAACCTGTGATTCGCAAGCGGTTCAGCAGTCCGGATGTCGTAGAACACGATTACTCCAGCGGAGAAATTCGATTGAGAGGTCCTGAAACTGGAAAACCTGAACGAACTCGGTCCATATCGCCGCCGGCTGGGCGTCACGTAGGCGGAGTTTGAACCGCTCTGATCGCCATCCGTCGTACTCTGTCCCGAACAAATGGGCCCGAACAATTCGCCGCGCAGGCCGATAGCATCTGACACTGATCGAGCACAAGGGAGCCAACGAGCATGAAGCCAAAGAACACGATTTGTCTCTGGTTCGACAAAGACGCGGTTGAGGCGGCGCGCTTTTACGCCGCCACCTTTCCGGATAGTGAAGTAACCGCTGTTCACGAGGTGCCTGTGGACTACCCAGGCGGTAAGAAGGGCGATGTACTGACAGTGGAGTTCACTGTTCTGGGCATTCCCTGTCTCGGTCTCAACGGCGGCCCGGCGTTCAGGCACAGCGAGGCCTTTTCGTTCCAGATCGCGACGGACAATCAGGAAGAGACGGACCGCTACTGGAACGCGATCGTCAACAATGGGGGGCAGGAAAGCCAGTGTGGCTGGTGCAAGGACCGCTGGGGCCTCTCCTGGCAGATCACACCGCGGGCGCTAACCGACGCGCTCGCGGCTGGTGGCGATGAGGCAAGGCGTGCCTTCGAAGCGATGATGCCGATGAAGAAAATCGATATTCCCACCATTGAGGCAGCGCGACGCGGCTGACAAGATGTCGTCGTGGCCGGGCTCATGTCTCATGTGCGTGCGCTGAGCCCCGCGAATTACGGCAGGTGGGTGGTTTGAAGGAAGCCGCTGGGGAGACTTGGACAAAGTTCGAACCGCGGCCAAGGGATGCCTAAGTCAGTTCTTCTCTCAGGAAATCCTCAATTAGCCGGCAGAAATCGACGAAGGTCATTTCAGACAATTCCAGATTCAAATCAGAGAGTGCCTTCGGCAGGTTTCTCCGAAAGCGACGGTACTCCGCGTAAATTGATGCTGGCCCGGGAAGAGCACTTGATGTAGCCGTGGCAAGCCAGTCACGGACTTTCCCGATAGCGATCTCCGGCTTGTTCCGATGTTCCTCCGGATCCTGACCGGCGATGTCAGAGATGTACTTCTGATAGAGGAATTTTCTCCTTTCGAAGACCAGGGCTATCTTTTGGCGGTGCTGTGAGCTGAACTCCTTGCAACCGATGTCGATCCCCAGCTCCAAAAGGCATATTGAAGCGCGGCAGTGTTGTCGGCTCTGCTCTCGAGAGATCATGAATCGCCAGCCGCGACGATGCGATTAGGTCGATGATTTTGTGGAGACGTATTTCGCTGGAGTCGAGGCGCTGACGTGCGGACAGTGGACGAAATCCGCAGACCATCACCGTGAAAATGATCGCCTCGAAGATCGGTTTGTATTCTTCATCGAACGGACAGTTAATGAAGACGTTCCGGGCGTAATCGGCAGGAAGCCGACTACTTTTTTTTCGATACGGCATTGCGAACAGCTCTGCGAAGGCGACCGCGTGGCACTTCGCTCGCTCCGCGGGGCACAAGAACCTCGTAGCCGTTTACAGTAATCCCGTGAGCGGTTCGGCGAACAACGAAGTCTCCGCTCGAGGAGCTGCGGGTCACGCGTGCTGTTGGCTTTCGTGTCGTCCCAGAGGTCGCTGCTGCCATATCGACATCCTACAACAATCGGGCGCGCAGATCGCTTCCTACAGTGGCGAAAAAAACGTGGCTGGGAGACAGGGAGTCGAACCCCGATTGACTGGTTCAGAGCCAGCTGTCCTACCATTGAACGATCTCCCAGAATCAATGGGCGCGTAATCCTAGACCCATCGAACCCCATCGTCAAGATTGGAATTCCTTCTTCGCGAGGCCTATCCTGAGGTCATCGTGTTGCCCGAAGTCTTCGAGTGCCCGGAGTGCAAACGCCAATTCGTTTTCGAGCTGGTGGAGAACGCTGCGGATCAATCCATCCATTGCCCGCAGTGCAAACGCTACCTGGGCGAGAAGGATGTTCAGTTCATCCTGCGCAGCGAGATCGAGGATCTCGCCGAGCGCCTTCGTTTCGAGCGTGACCGGCTGGAGCGCGACGAGGCCGTCTATGCCATGGGCGAATGCGATGCCGAGCTTCGCTACTACGGTTCCGAGGTTCACAACGTGGTCAACATCCTCCGCAAGGCACTCGGTGAGCTCGACGCGTTGAAGGTGAAATACCAGTAGGCATTTCGAATTTCGAATTTAAAAGATGCTATCGACGGGCCTCGATGATTTCGGAGAGGTCTGGATCTGCCTTTCAATTCGAAATCCCAAATTCGAAATTCGAAATCCCCCCTCACCGCAGGAATCTTCACGGTCCATATCTTATTGTGGTTGGAACAGTCAGCAGATCGGAGCCCATCATGGTCAAGTCGAGAGCATCACTCCTCGCACTCTTTACAGCAGCCGTCCTCTGCCTCGCCTCCCGCGCCGATGCCGCCATCCCGACCGCCGAGCGCAACGCGCTGATCGCTTTGTACAACAGCACAAACGGTCCGGGGTGGACCAATTCGGCCGGATGGCTCGGGGCGCCCGGCTCCGAATGCAACTGGGCCGGAGTTGATTGTGACGCCGGGCAGTCGACGGTGCTCATGCTTCGACTCAGCTACAACAACCTGGTGGGTACGATTCCCCCCGAGATCGGCAGCTTTCCCAACCTCACGGTCCTCGAGCTGATTGGAAACACGTTCACCGGCACCATCCCCTCTCAGATCGGCTCCGACACGAAACTCCAACAACTCTTCCTGGACCAGGCAGGACTCTCCGGTTCGATTCCCTCCACGGTGGCGAGCTTGACCGCACTCAAGACCCTGTCTCTCGGCGACAATAGTCTCAGCGGCACGATCCCGCAGGGCATCAGTCAGCTCACTGCCCTGGAGGGAATCAACCTCACCGCCAACCAGCTGGAGGGATCGCTCCCCTCATTTTCCGCTTTGACCAACATGACCTTCATCGCCGCCAGGGGAAACAAGCTGACCGGCGCGATCCCCGACCTTCGAAACTCCACGAAGCTCGACAGTATCTCGCTCGGCGACAACCAGCTCACCGGTCAGCTCCCGGCACTGTCGTCGCTTCCGGTTCTGCGGGATGTCTATCTCTCCTACAATCAGCTCGAGGGACAGCTCCCCGCCGACATCGGAAGACTACGATCCCTCCGAACCTTGCAGCTCAGCGGAAACAAGCTCACAGGAACGATTCCGACATCGATCGGAGATCTCCCGGCTCTGACCATCTTCGATCTGGGCGGCAATCAACTGACCGGAACGATTCCGACCGAGCTGGGAAAGATCTCGACGCTCAAAGAGCTCTACCTGGCAGGCAATCCAATCGCGGGGCAGATCCCCGACTCACTGGGGAACCTTTCCGCGCTCGAGATTCTCTACCTGCAGGGAATGACTCTGAGCGGACCGATCCCGGCCACTCTGGGTAAGCTGTCCAAGCTCAGGGAGCTGTACCTCTTCGCGTCGGGACTCGAAGGGACCATCCCCGTCGAGCTCGGACAACTCGGCTCACTCCAACAACTGATCCTTGACGACAACAAGTTGACTGGTTCGCTTCCGGCCTCGATCGGAAACCTCTCCGCACTCACCTATCTCTCCATGGCCAGCAATCAACTCAGCGGTCCACTACCCGCCGACTTCGGCCGCCTCACCAGACTGGATACCCTCGAAGCCGAGGGCAACCTGCTCACTGGATCGATTCCTGTCGAGGTCGGGAACCTCCGGGAGCTCGTCTCGCTGCGGCTCGGATACAACCAGTTCTCCGGCACCTTGCCAACCCAGATCTCGCAACTTACAAAGCTCGAGACTCTCCAGGTCACCGGAAACGATCTCACCGGCACTCTGCCTGACGTGCGACCGTTAACGAAACTCCTTTATCTCTTCCTTGGGCAAAACCGATTCTCCGGATCGATCCCGGCGTTCTACGGGAGCTTGACCAGCCTGCTCCAGATCGACCTCGGATACAACGCTTTGTCGGGAGTGGTACCGCCGGAGATTACAAACCTGATGAAGCTCGAGGACGGAAACTCCGACTTCGGCTACAACGCTTTGTTCACTAACAATGCGACCGTCCGCGACTTCCTCAACCGGAAGCAGGGGGGTGGTGACTGGGAGTCGACGCAGACCACCGGCGTTACGAATGTCCGCGTGACTGCGGTGAAAGGCGACGCCATCGTCCTCACCTGGGACCGTCCGCGCTACCTCTTCGACGAAGGTGGCTACGAGGTGAGCATCTCCACCAATGCCGCCGGGCCGGCCAGTCGCTTCGAAACGACTTTCGACAAGACGTTCTCCTCGATCAATATCGATAAGCTGCAGCCATCGACCACCTATTTCTTTACCGTCCGAACAGTGACTTACGAGCACGACCCTCAGCGCAACGTCTTGACCAGCGATCCGTCGCCGGTCGTGAGTGCCACCACGACAGTCGGCACTCCCACACCGGCGCAGGTGGTCGTCTCGGTCTATCCATTCGGAATCGTGCAGAGTGCCGGCGTGGCCGATGGAACCGACTACGTATTGCTCGCCAACGTCGGCGATGCCGACACCACATTGACCGTCGCCACGAATGGCAACTTCTTCACGGCCGGCGGGAGCTCCATTCCGCTGCCGGCTGGAGGAGAGTATTACCTCGAGTTGAAGGGCCTTGCGCTTCCGTCCGGGGCGTACAGTGGAACGCTCGTTTTGACCGGGGACGGCACGCCGGCAGGAGGATTGAAGATCCCCGTGCGCCTCCTCTCGGTAGGCGATCCAGGCGGCACTCCTGTAGCGCAGGCGGTGGTCTCGCGTGTCGACCTGGCTTCGCCGGCGGCAAGCAATCCTAGTGGCACGGTCGCCTTTAAAAACATAGGGACTGGAACTCTATCAGGCATCGTCGTTTCCAACGTCCCCTGGATCATCCCGCCCACAGACCTCGTGACCATCGGCGCGGGCCAGACGGCCACGGTAGCTTTCACGATCGACCGCACCCAACGTCCGGATGCCTCGCAGCTCAGCGGTACGGAAACGGGAACGCTGTCTCTGATTTACGTCCAGAGTGCCGGCGCGGCGCGGACCCTGACTCGCTCACGAGAGGGGCTTCTGGGAACGCCCGGAGTGGCCAGTAGTCTCGTGACGATCGTCGACACTGTTCAGCCGATGATCGATGCATCGAGCGCTCCTCCCATTTCTCCCGGCGAGGTCGCTCTCTTCGTTCCCGGGGTCGGACACGTTACCGGTGGCGTCGGTCTCTTCCTCTCCGATATATCGATCGCCAACACTCTCGGCGCGTCCAGACTGACGGATATGAAGGCCTTCTTCACCGCCTCCATGGACGCAACGGCCGCCAACTCAAGCGCCAGCCTTTCCACCGTCGAATCGGGCGAGGCCATCAAGTTGGCCGATGTCGTGAAGAACGTTTTCACGGCCGACCAGGTCACGGGGACCGTGCAGATCAGAACCAGTCTGGCAACGAAGCTCTTTGTGAATGCCACCATCTTCAACGTCAGCAATCCGGCAGGCACCTACGGCTCTACGATCCCGGTATTCCGTTCCGACCGGGCTGTCGCGCCGGGAGCAAGTATGTATCTGACGGGGCTGCGAAAGACCGCCACCATGCGAACCAATCTATTCGTGCAGGAGACAACTGGAAACAACACCGACATTCAGGTCGACTTCATTGACGCGGAGGGAAGTGTCCTGGGATCGATCAACGCTACAGTGAACGGGTTCAAACTCCTGCGCCTGCTCGATCGCGTGCCGGCTGGGGCGGTTACAGCAAAGATCGTGAACCTTCCCGCCTCACGAGGCCGTATCGTCGCCTATGCCACACCGGTCGATCAGGCCAGCGGAGACTTCTGGGCGGTGGTCGATTGGAACCAGTTGCTGGGGTCGGATCGTACGGAGATTCAGATCATCCCGATCGCCGGCTCTGCCCGCGGCGCCAACGACACCTTTTTTCGAACCGACGCCGCGATCTTCAACAGCGGTACCAAAACAGCAGCGGCGACGCTCTCCTACTACCAGCGTGATGGCACCCGCAAGGACTCGCTGCTTTCTCTCGACCCGCAGAAATCGCGAACGTTCGAGGACATCGTCGGCGGCCTTTTCGGCGCCCCGACCGGCTCGCTCGGTTACCTCGTCTTCGATCCGTCGCGCGGATCGTTCGCCACCATGAGTCGCACCTTCGCTACGGTTGGCTCGGCACCAGGGAGCTTAGGCACAGGCGTTCCGACCCTGCCACTGAGCAGCGCCCTGCGCCGCGGCCAGTCGCGCACCATTTCGGGCCTGGACGTTTCGTCGCTGAATACGATCCAGTCCAAGAAGCCGGGAACATTCCGCACCAACCTCGGGCTCATCGAGACGGAGGGTAATGCTGCCACCGTGCGTGTCTCGGTTCTGTATGGCGACGGACGTTCGTTGGTCTACGGACCGATCGTGACGTTCACAGTCACGCTCAAAGGTCACGAGTTTCAACTACTTTCGGACCTGAGTACACGGCTCGCTGCGGTGAAGAGAACCGAGGATCTGCACGATGTGGGAATTGAGTTCGACGTGGTCGACGGAGCAGCTGTCGTCTACGTGTCCTCAATTGACAACGGAAGCGGAGACTCACTGCTGCGGACCGAGTAATCGCTCTTTTCAGAAACTGATTTTCATCAGCACGAGGCAGCAGGCGAAGATGACGACCATCATCACACCCAGCATGACGAAGCCCGGGGTGCGGTCGGTGGACTCTCGCCTCAATACCCTGACGAATCCGAACAGCATCGCTGCCCCGGCGCAAAAGAGAACCGCCGCCAGGGCGAAGGTGCGGAGAATCATTGATTGAAATTGCGCGTCCGGCGCAGCGAGCATGGCGTGATTGTAACGGTTGCCATGTAGGGCCGCACGGCGTGCGGCCGGTACCCGTCGTGGTTTCGCGGCGGCCGGGATGTTCTCTCTCTCTCTCTCTCTCTCTCTCTCTGCGCGCACCCTACTCAACTTCCTCCGCGACCGGTATAGAGGTCACGAACAGCACGTTCGTGTCGTCAAAAAACTGGAGTACGGCCGGCGACAGCATTGCGGACTCCTCCCCTTCGCGTCTGCGGAACAGGCGCCAGCCTCGCAAGTGCGAACCTTCGATGGCCACGAGTGCCAATTCGCCGGCTTCACCGCTCTCCTCGACCGACACCTCGACAGTCATTCTCTCGCCGACCTGCGACAGTCGATCGAGGAAGCTGTCGCCGCCAAACAATACCGTTTCGATTTCCTTCCCGTCGTGGACGAGATCGAATTGCCACCGTCTTTTGACTCGGTAGAGTTCGAAGGTGATGGCTGTAGCCACTTTGTCGTTCCAAGCCCTGCGCCCGGTCCGGCGACAGGATGCTCCGCCATAGGACCGATTTTCCGTTACTTTTGCAACGGCGGCGCCAGACCGACGGCGAAACGAGATCGGAAACGCCTTCTGCTCTGGCATGATCGCGGGATGGGAGTTCCAGTCGTCCTCGAAGGCGTGACCCACGAGTACCACGAGGCCTCGGATCAGGCCTTCGTCTCGGCCCTGGCCGACGTGACGCTCGTCATCGCCGACGGTGATTTCGCCATCCTCATGGGAGCTTCCGGCAGCGGAAAATCGACGCTGCTCAACGTCATCGGCGCCGTCGATCAACCGACCAGGGGACGCGTAGTGGTCGGAACCGAGGAAATCTCTTCACTGCACGAACGCGACCTCACCATGTTCCGGCGAAGACGGGTCGGATTTATCTTTCAATTCTTCAATCTGATTCCGACGCTCACCGTGGAGGAGAATGTCGCCTTCCCGCTCTCGCTCAGTGGAGTCAGCCGCAGCGAGACCCGATCGCGCGTGGGGGCCGTGCTCGACGAGGTGGGACTCACATCGCGCCGCACTCACTTCCCCAACCAGCTCTCCGGCGGCGAGATGCAACGGGTCGCCATCGGCCGCGCCATCGTACACCGGCCACCTCTTCTGCTGGCCGATGAGCCGACCGGCAATCTCGATTCGAAGACCGGTGCGATGATTCTTGGTCTGATCCAGGAAATACATCGAGCCTACAAGCCGACCATCATTCTGGCGACGCACTCCGATCGCGCCGCGGCAATCGGTCACTACATGATACGCGTCGTCGACGGGCGGGTGGAAGCAACGGGATGAGCGGTTTGCGCTCGCTCTTCGTGGCGCTCGTTCTGCGCCCTCTGTCGAGGGAGAAGGGGCGTTCGCTCATCACCATCGGCGGCATCGCCGTCGGGGTCGCCGTTCTCGTGGCCATCCAGCTTTCTAATCAGAGCGCGCTCCATTCCTTTGAAGCCTCGGTGAATGCCATCTCCGGCCGCGCCAATTATCAGATCGTCAGCGACGCCGGAATGATCGACGAGTCACTGCTTCTCCACCTTTCCGAACTCTGGGACTCCGGCGGGCGATTCGCCCCGGTTATCGACATGGAGGGAACGCTCGATCCCGACGACACGCCCATACGCCTCCTGGCCGTCGACCTGGTCTCGGACCTTCACTTCCGCGATTACCGCTATGCACGCATTCTCACGTCTGGCGATGTCAGGAAGAGCGGCAGTACTTCATCGCCGGCCGACATCATTCACCTCGGCCAGCTCTTTCGACCTGACTCGATCATCCTGCCGGTGAGTTTCGCCCGGCAGCATCGTCTCGATCTGGGAAGCCGCCTTCAGATGACGATGAATGGCCAGCCGGCATCCTTCGTCGTTCGCGGCCTCCTCGAATCACGCGGACCGGCCACCGCATTCAATGGCAGTCTCGCCATTGCCGATATCGCCACGGCACAGGCAGCGTTTCATCTGCAGGGCAAGCTGACCCGGATCGACCTGCTGATCCCCGACGCTTCCATGCCTCGGATCCTGGCGCGTCTTCACTCCATGGTCCCGGCAAATGCGCGCCTGGAGCATCCCTCGCGCCGCAACGAACGCGTCGAGAAGATGCTGGCGGCTTTCCGCGTCAATCTCCTGGCCCTTGCCGGCGTGGCGTTGCTGGTTGGAGTCTTTCTCGTTTACAACACCGTGCTCATCTCCATTCTCCGGCGGCGTCGCGATGTCGGCATTCTCAAAACCCTCGGCGCCAGCGCACCGCAGATTTTCTTCGTCTTCATCACCGAGGGGTTGTTCCTGGGTCTGATCGGTTCCGCGCTGGGAGTGATCGTCGGATACTGCCTCGCATTCGGGACGCTCGATCTCATTTCGCGAACGATCAATGCGCTCTACGTCACCTCCTCCCCAACCACGCTGCAGCTGACGCCCAGGCTCATCGCCGTCGCCATCGGGCTCGGCACCATCGTCTCGGTCGCAGCCTCGATACAGCCGGCCGCGGAGGCGGCGGGAGTGCGTCCGGCACTCCTCATCCGTCCCGGCCTTTACCAACGCATGAGGCGCTCGCGCTCACGCAACCTTGCGGTCATCGCCGTGGGCTTCCTAGTTCTTTCGGCCGCATTGAGCCAGATCCCTGTTATCGAAGGGTTCTCGGTCGGCGGATACGCGGCCGTCATGTCGGTGGTTGCCGCATTCTCTCTTTTCGCGCCACTGGCCGTGACGGCGGTCTCGGCCGGGCTGCGCCCCATTCTCCGGAAGTGCTTCGCAACGGTTGGCGATCTCGCTGCGGTTTCGCTACCAGCATCTCTGCGGCGTGTGGCGGTTGCGACGGCGGCCCTGTCAATCGCCATCGGCATGATGGTGGCGGTGGCGGTCATGATTGGCAGCTTCCGGGAAACCGTGAACGCCTGGGTCGCGCAAACAGTGAAGTCGGATCTGTGGCTTCGTCCCGCCAAGGGTCTGTCGAACTCACCAGTCGCCGTCTTCCCCGACTCGATCTCGAGCGACCTCGATCGCATTCCCTTCATCGACGCCTATGACAGGTTTCGGGGACGCGACGTCGCCTATGGTGACAGCATCATCGCAGTCGGAAGCGGCGACTTTGCTGTTGCTATCACCCACGGCGACCTGCCGATGGTGACGCCGCACTCCGCGAAACGCGCCCTCGAGCAAGGGATGCGTGAGAACGGTGTTCTCATTTCCGAGAGCATGGCGCTCAAATTTCACAAGGGCCCGGGCGACGTCGTGGAATTGCCGACCGCAGACGGCCTGACGCGCTTCCCGATCACCGGCGTGTACCGCGACTACTCGAACGATCGAGGAGTCGTGGTCATGAACCGAGCACTATACGTGAAGAAGTACCGCGACAACTCGATCAACACCGTCGCTGTTTTTCTTAAGAAAGGCGTGGATCCCGAGCGGGCGCGCGGCCTGCTGGAGCGCGACCTCGGCTCGCGCTTCCATCTCTTCGCCTTCACCAACAGGAACATCCGAACGGAGGTGATGAAGATATTCGATCAGACCTTCATGATCACCTATGCGCTGCTGCTGGTCGCACTGGTCGTGGCCGTCCTGGGCATCGTCAACACCATGTCCGCTCTCATCCTGGAGAGAAGACATGAGATCGCCCTACTCAAGGTTCTCGGCGTCAGCCGCGGTGAGATCTCTTTGATGGTCGTTCTCGAATCGGCAATCATCGCCGTGACTTCGACGGTCCTCGGATGCCTGAGCGGATACGTGCTGGCGCTGATCCTGATCTTCGTCATCAACAAGCAATCCTTCGGCTGGACGATCCAGTTTCAGTCCCCGGCGTTGCTGGTCATCACCTCTTTGATCAGCACGTTCGCGGCAACGTGCCTCGCAGGCCTGATCCCAACCAGACTCGCCAACCGAGTCGTGATCTCCAGTGAGTTGAAAAGCGAATGAGCAACATCCACGTCGTGCTGTTCCAGCCCGAGATTCACTGGAACACCGGAAATGCCGGAAGGTCCTGCCTCGCCGCCGGAGCGCAGCTCCATCTGATCGAGCCACTCGGATTCTCTCTCGATGAAAAGCAGGTGCGCCGCTCAGGACTCGATTACTGGGAGTATGTGAAGCCGCGCATCTGGCCTGACTGGTCGGCTTTCGAAGCAGCCCTTCCGTCTCTGGGTGAGCCGTTCTTTCTCAGCACCAAAGGCGACCGTCTGCTGTGGGACGTCGACCTTCGCGGGGATACAGTGCTCGTTTTCGGACGCGAGACCGGCGGACTCCCGAACGATATCCATGAGCGTTTCGCAAATCACATCGTCCGTCTGCCCATCGTCCGCCCCGAGGTCCGTTCGCTCAATCTGTCCACGACGGTGGGAATCGCGGTTTACGAAGTGCTCAGGCAGAGAAGGGGCGGGCCATAGGATGAGTTAACAGACGTAGAAAATATGTCATCCCGAGCGGAGGACAGCGTGCGCGCTGCCACTGAGAAAAGAAACTGAGTGGGTGTCATCCCGAGCCGCAGCGAGGGATCTGGGCGGGGGCCTTAGACCCTTGGCAATCGAAAATGTTTGCGAGCACCACGATGGA
>DASZZV010000053.1:0-4601 GCA_035544835.1 Thermoanaerobaculia bacterium | reverse complement strand
CCGATCTGGTGACGGCATCAAGGGATTCATCGTCGAAAAGGGAACGCCCGGATTCACGACTGCCTACCACATGGGCAAGTTCTCGCTCCGGGCCTCGGTGACATCGCAGCTCTTCTTCGAAGATTGCCGCGTGCCTGACTCCAACGTGCTGCCGGAGACGTCGTCGCTCAAGCAGCCGCTCGGCTGTCTCACACAGGCGCGATACGGGATCGCCTGGGGTGCTCTAGGCGCCGCCATGGCTGTCTACTCCACGGCGCTCGAGTATTCCAAGCAGCGCATTCAGTTCGGCGGGCAGCCGATCGCATCGCACCAGCTGGTTCAGAACAAACTTGCCAAGATGATCACCGAGATCACGAAAGGTCAGCTCCTGGCCCTGCAGATGGGCCGCCTGAAGGATCAGGGCAAGCTCAAACCGCATCACGTTTCCATGGGCAAGATGAACAACGTCTACATCGCCCTCGATGCAGCGCGAGAAGCTCGCGACATCCTGGGCGCCAATGGCATCTCCGACGAATATCCGGTGATTCGACACATGCTGAACCTCGAGTCGGTCAAGACTTACGAGGGTACGCACGACATCCACAACCTCGTCATCGGCGAGGCCGTCACTGGAATTCCGGCATACAACCCGCCGATGTCGTCGCAGGCCGAGAAAGAAGCGACTGCGCGACGGGCCGCGGAAGCCACGAAGTAGCAACCTTGACATCCCGAGCAAGGCACGACCCTGCGTCGCCGATGAGGGAAAGAAACGTGCTTGTCATCCTGAGCCGCCACGGCGAAGGATCTCCAGCGGCAGGATCTGAATTCAGATCGCTATATCTTGAGATCCTTCGCTGCGGCTCAGGATGACAAGCTCGGTAAAGCCGCGTAAATACTGGAAGTTTCTTGGAAGCCGGGAAACGACGCGAGCGTCGCTGGATAGAGGATGACACCGAGTTGTCATTCTGAGCGAAGCGAAGAATCTCAAGATACGCTGCCCTGGCCAAAGGTCGCGCATCTTGAGATTCTTCGCTTCGCTCAGAATGACGGATGTGACGGCGCCGCGTCGCCAATGTGCTGTTAGAATCCTCTCCCGATCAAGCGAAGCAATGTGACGCAATGGCGGACGGAGTGTCTGAATGGAATCGAGTCTCGAAATAGGTTTTCTGAGAACGACGGAACAGGCGGCCATCGCCGCGGCCCGCACGATGGGTTACGGCAACCGAAAGTATTCGGATCAGGTTGCCGTCGAATCGATGCGCGAAGAGCTGAACAAGCTCAAGATGAAAGGCACGATCGTCATCGGCGAGGGCGAGCGCGACAAGGCTCCGATGCTCTTTGTCGGCGAGCCGCTCGGCAGGGGTCACGCCGAGGAGTCCAGCTCGTTCACGTCGATCGATATCGCCGTCGACCCGCTGGAAGGAACGAACCTCTGCGCCACGGGCGCACCAAACGCCATCGCCGTCCTGGCCGCATCGGAAAAGGGCGGGCTGCTGAATGCTCCAGACGTTTACATGGACAAACTGGTAGTCGGCCCCACGGCAGCGAAGTGGGTGTCGCTCAACAACTCTGTGGAAGAGAACCTGCGACAGATGGCAGAGGCCTTCAAACGCGATATCAACGAGCTGACGATTATCGTGCTCGATCGCGAGCGCCATTCCGACCTCGTTGACCAGATCCGGGAGGCCGGTGCCCGCATCAAGCTGATCTCCGATGGCGACCTGTCGGCCGGCATCGCCGCTGCCGTTCGCGGCACGGGAATCCACGGACTGATGGGCGTCGGTGGAGCGCCGGAAGGCGTGCTCACCGCCGCGGCCATGAGATGTCTCAACGGCCGGATGCAGGGCCGCCTGAAGCCGCTGGAGAAATGGCAGGAAGAGCGTCTCAAGTCGATGGGATACCACGACGTGAAGAAGATCTATGAAACCGAGGAGTTGGCGGCGGGGAATGACATCATCTTCTGCGCTACCGGCGTGACCGAAGGCGATCTTCTTCGTGGTGTGCGATTCTTCGGCGGTGGCGTTAGAACGTCGTCGATCTTCATGTCCTCCAAGGCGAACGTGATCCGCTTCGTCGACACGATTTACAAGGAAGACGGCTCGACACTGGCGGTCAGCTTCGCGTAGAGATTCCCCGAGTTGTCATCCTGAGCCAGGTTATGACGATGCGTCGTTCTTGAGATACAGAAACGAACTTGTCATCCTGAGCCGCAGCGAAGGATCTTTGGCGACATCACCGTGGCGTAAATTGACGACGCGCGCGTGTCACCAAAGATCCTTCGGTCGCACTCACTCTTCCTCTGATCCTTATGTTTCGCGCGTGCTCCCTCAGGATGACAAAATCCCAGACCCGCGTCAGGGCGGGACAGGCCGCGAGCCATGATCGCCCCACCCGTTACAACGCCAGCTTCTCGAAAGCTTCAGGCATCGGCACGGAGAACTTCATCTCGCGCCCTGTTACCGGGTGCCGAAACCCGAGGATCGCCGCGTGCAGTGCCAGCCGCCCGAGGGGGTTTGTGGTAGCGCCGTAACGCTCGTCTCCGGTCACCGGATTTCCCTTCTCTGACAGATGGGCGCGGATCTGATTCTTACGGCCTGTCTCCAGAGTGACCTCGAGCAGGCTATAGGTCGCCCCATGCCGAAGTGTCCGGTAGTGCGTTACCGCTCGCTTGCCCGCCCCCGCTTCATTCGTGCTCCGCACGTGAAATGTGCGGGGATGCTCGACCAGGTTGGAAATGATCGTCCCCTCGGGCGGATGGATGACACCCTCCACGATGGCGTTGTAGAGGCGCTCAATATCGTGTTGCGCGAATGCCTCCTTGAGCTGCTCGCGGATCGGAAAGCTTTTGGCGAAGAGCATGACACCCGAGGTGTCGCGATCGAGGCGATGGACGACATGAATGCGCTCGGCGTTTCCTTTGGCGCGACGGTAGCGATTGAGGTAAGCCTGCGCCGTGTCTTCACTCTCGCCAACATGGGCCACGCTGAGAAGGCCGGCCTCTTTGAAGACCACGATGATGGCGTCGTCCTCGTAGAGAACCGATAGCGTGGGAGGCAGATCGCGGTGGGCCTGTTTTCCGGCCACGTCAACGCGGTCGCCGGCGCGAAGCACACGTTTCGCCGCCTTCTCGATGGACCCGTTCACGCGTACCCGCCCCTGCTCGAGCATCTGCCGCAGGGTCGTCTTCGAGGATTCAGAAAACTCGCGCTGAAGCACATCGAGGAGGAGAGCCGGGTCGCTGATTACGACGCGCATCGAGAGTCAGATTATTGCTCGGTTAAGCGAGTTGGTATCGAGGATTCATAGATGTCGAAGGGCGATTCAGCCGTTGCTTTTTGTGTGGCACAGGCACTCTTGCCTGTGTGCCGCGGCGTCGAGCCGTGGCGTTTCTGCTGCAAATCAACAGGGAAGTCGGCCTCGACGGCCGACACACAGGCAAGAGTGCCTGTGCCACACAAGAATCCACTATTAGGCTGCGTACCGCTACGGCAGTCGAATCGCCACCATCGTATCGGCCCCGTTCTCGATCACCACCGCGGGCACACCCTGGTCCTCGATGAATCGAAGATCGACCGGGAAGGCGGGAGAGTAAAAGTGTTTACTGCTGTCGCGAAGAAGGATCACAACCTTCTTGTCCGGGAGAGTCGCCTTCAATGACCCAGCCTCCTCAGCGACCACTACGTCATGTCCATCGGGTAAGCGATAGGTTCCGGTCAGATGACTGGCATCGAGTGGACTTGCTCGCGGGAGGTCGGCATGTCTTAGCTCCTCGATCTGGGAGAGGATCGTGGTCACCAGCGCCTCGGTCACTTTCTTCCCCTTCTCACGCGTCGCCAGCGTGGCATCGCCATATACGCCGGACGGCGAGTAAAGCCCCGGCCGTTTCTCGTCGCGCGTCATTCCTCCCTCGCCATTCTGTGGGTGAATGTCGCGCACAGCTTTCTTCATGTCGACACTGCGCGGAGCCATGTACAGCATCATCGACGTCTCCATCTCGTCGGCATGCGTGCCTTCGGGCTGCGTCGCCAGAGGCTTCGTGATCGGGTCCATGATCTTCAGAAGATCTGTGAAGCGCATCTCGATGCCATCGTCGCGCAGCAGGGCTGCCGCGGCTTTCAACGGTCGATTGGTGGAGACGCCGGTGTTCAGGACGTAAAAACGCCGAGGACCGAATCGAGAGAGGTCGCGACAGATGTCGACGATCTGATCGCGGGCTGCGGTAAAGCGAAGTGTGGTGGCGCCGGGATACTCGACGAAAGAGGGATAAAAGGAGTAGTTGATGATCGGCGCGACGACGACATCAGCCCGCGTGCGGACCCGATCGGCCAGATATGACGCCATCAAAAAATCGTTCCCGAGTCTCAGGTGCGGCCCGTGCTCCTTCGACTCGGCACCGAGTGGAATGACGACCACGGTCTCCGCTCTGAGAAGTTTCTCCGCCTCAGGCCAGGCAACGTCTTCCAGGCGCGTACCACGCGGTTGCTCGCGGGCATTCGCGTTGACGATGACAAGGGAAGCGACGAACAGAGCCACTACGAATCGCATAGCGAGATTCTGTCATGACCGAAGTATCGGAGTGGCGACATCTTGTCGCCTGGCTCGGCGCCATCCCGTGGCGCCGC
>DASZZV010000052.1:0-14537 GCA_035544835.1 Thermoanaerobaculia bacterium | reverse complement strand
CGCCCAGATCCCTCGCTCGACGCTCGGGATGACACCTCCGCAAAGCGGCCTAAATACTGGGAGTTTCTTAGAAGCCGCAGCGAGGGATCTGGGCGGGGGCCTTGCGGTCTCGAGCCAATACGCATTTCCCACGATTGTACGCGGCGCCCAAGGGTCGAGGCCCCCGCCCAGATCCCTCGCTGCGGCTCGGGATGACACCTCAGATCTGAATTCAGATCGTTCCTATCTTGAGATCCTTCGCTGCGGCTCAGGATGACGGCGTCGGGAAAGCCGCGTAAGTACTCATTTTTCGCCGTCATGTTAATTTTTCGTCGAAGTCGTCGAGCAGAGCAGAGCCACTTTCCTCAGAGCTCCGGAGATAGAAGGATAGTGATTCCAGGTTGATCCGCAGGTCGACGCTTTTGATCTTCACGTGCGGCCTCTTCCGAATCTGCACGGGGGCGAAATTTAACACCGCGCGAATCCCGGCGTCCACCATCGAATCGTACACGTTCTGCGCCGCCTCTGCTGGAACAGCGATGATTCCGATCTCGATTTCGTGCTCGGTAGCGAGCCGGCCAAGCTCATCCGAAGAGACAATGGGGATGCTGCTTCGCGAGACTCGTCCCGTCTTTCTGGGGTCGCTCTCGAGGAGTGCCACGATCTGGAAACCATCCGTGTTGAATCCCCGATATTCCGCCAGGGCCATCCCGAGGTTTCCTGCTCCGGAGATGATTACCTTGCGCGTGCGATCGATGCCCAGCACGTGAACGAGACGGTCGTGAAGGAGCGACACGTTATAGCCGACTCCGCGGATTCCGAACTCTCCGAAACAGGCCAGATCCTTCCTGATCTGGGCCGAGCTAAGGTGAAAGCGCTTGGCCATCTCATGACTCGAGACGGTGCGAACACCGTTGCGCTCCAGGAAGGTGAGGCATCGAAGATAGACGGAGAGCCTTTTGGTCGTCAGCTCCGAAATGAGCTCGCGTTCGGTGATTGTCTCCGACTGAGGGATCGCTGCGGCCATGACTCAATGCGTGTGAAACAGCGCCCCCGCCGCATCCAGCGCACTCTGGAACAGAGGTGTGGGATGTATGCCGATGAGGAGAATCCCGATCACGGCGATGATGAGCGCTCCCGTTGCGAAAGGACCGTCAGCCGTCATCGGGGTCAGCTCATCGGCCTCTTTCATGTAGAGGTAGTAGACGACGCGCAGGTAGTAATACGTCGAGACGATGCTGGTCAGGATGCCGATGACGGCCAGCTTCACGGCGCCGGCATCGATGGCCACCTTGAATACGTAGAACTTCGAAATGAATCCGGCTGTGGGCGGCAATCCAGCCAGTGAGAACATGCACACCGCCAGAGCGGCGCCGTAAAAGGGACGACGCCATCCCAGGCCGGCCACGTCGTCGAGTGTCTGCGGGTCATTCTGATTCTTTTGAATGAGCGAGATGACTCCGAAAGCTCCAATATTCATCAACGCGTAGGTGAGGCCATAGGTGAGAATCGCCGCAACCGCATCTTCGCGAACGACACGGACGGCGATCATCATGTATCCCACGTGAGCGATACCTGAGTAGGCCAGCATGCGCTTCAGATCGCGTTGGGCGATGGCCACGAAGTTACCGAGAACCATCGACAGAACCGACAGCACGGCCACGATCTGCATCCAATGAAGCTGCTGTGCAACAGGATACATCGCACCAAAGATCCGGAAGAGCGCCACGATCGTCGCGATTTTCGGCGCTACCGAAAGCCATGCCGCAACGGGAGTCGGAGCTCCCTGGTAAACGTCCGGTGCCCAGCCGTGGAAGGGGGCCAGTGCGAGTTTGAATCCCATCCCGGCCATGAGCATGATGAAGGCAACGGTCAGAAGCGGGTTCGAAGCTCCATCGACCGTCGCGAAGTAATCCGTCATCCCTCGAAGGCTCGTCGATCCGCTGGCGCCGTAAAAGAGCGCCGTCCCGTAAAGGATGAAGCCGGTGGCGAAGGCCCCCATCAGGAAGTACTTGAGACTGGCTTCGTTGGAGACCGGTAGCCGGCGGTTGAATCCGACCAGGACGAAGATGCAGACCGAAAGCGTTTCCAGTCCGAGAATGATGATGAGCAGGTCCAGGCCCTTGGCCATCATCATCATGCCGATCGTTCCCCACATCAGCAGCGCATAGAACTCTCCCCCGTCGATGTTCTGCTGCATCAGGTACTCGCGCGCAAACATCGACGCCAGGAGCGCCGCCAGCAGAAAGGCGAAGTCGAACAGTCGCGTGATGCCGCTGAGCTGATAGGTCCCGCCGAAGAAGGTTCCTTCGTGAACCAGAAACTCCGAGTAGCCGGTGGCGATGAAGACCACGATAGCCAGCGGGGCGAAGGCACCGCGCATTCTGGGAGAGAAGGCGTCGAGAAGGATCAACAGCATGCCCGCGCACGCCAGGATCAACTCCGGAAGGATGGCATTGATCCAGTAGGGCTCGATGAGGGGGTGAAGGGTCATCGACTGACTCCCGGGGCGGCCGCCGGGCGCTGGCCGCGTATCAAGGCTGCCCCTGGATGATGAAGATGGAACTCGGTCGTGAAGACCTTCGAGGGATCGCGATCGTTGCGGACTGTGGCCAGGAGTTGCTGCACCGACGGCTGCATGCGGTCGAGGAACGTGCCGGGGTGAATTCCGATCCAGACCATGAGAATGACCAGCGGGACAACAGCAGCGATCTCATTCCAGGCGATGTCGGAAATGTTGCGATTCTCCTCTTTCGTGATCGGTCCCCAGAAAACACGCTGGACCAGCCACAGCAGATAGAGCGCCGCCAGAATGACACCGCTGGCGCTGATGGTCGTCAGGACGGGCATGGTCTTGAAGGAGCCGGAGAGGATGAGAAACTCCCCGATGAACCCGTTGAGGCCGGGCAGTCCGATCGAGGAAAGGACGGCGATCACAAAGAAGACCGTGAACAGAGGCATGGTCCGGGCAATGCCGCCGAAGTCGGCCATCAACCGCGTATGTCGCCGGTCATAGATGACTCCGACCAGAAGAAAAAGCGCTCCGGTCGACAGCCCGTGATTGACCATCTGCAGGACCGAGCCTTCAATCGAGCTCTGCGTCATGGCGAAGATGCCGAGCACACAGAAGCCGAGATGCGAAACCGAGGAGTAGGCCACGAGCTTCTTCATATCCGGCTGCACCCAGGCGACGAGCGCGCCGTACACGATGCCGATCGTCGCCAGGATCCCAAGGAGCGGCGCGAAGCGGGCCGAGGAGTCGGGGAAGAAGGGGAGCACGAATCGCAGGAATCCGTACGTGCCCAGCTTCAGCAGGACGCCGGCGAGGATGATCGATCCGCCGGTCGGTGCCTCGACGTGCGCGTCGGGCAACCACGTATGCAGGGGGAAGAGCGGTACCTTGATGGCGAAGGCCAGGGCGAAGGCGAAAAAGAGAATGGCCTGTGTACGAGCGGGAATCGTGAGCGCGTAAAGATCGGTGATGAAGAACGTTGGCACCATGGTCTGGTGATAATTCAGGAAGACCAGATAGATGATCGCCAGGAGCATGAGCAGCGATCCGGCGATGGTGAAGATGAAGAACTTGATGGCGGCGTAGATGCGGTTCGCTCCGCCCCACACGCCGATGATGAGGTACATGGGGATGAGCATCAGCTCGAAGAAGACATAGAAGAGCAACAGGTCCATGGCCAGGAAGGCGCCGATCATCCCGAACTCCAGGACGAGCATGGCGATCATGTAGCCCTTCACCTGTTTGTGGACAGCGTTCCATTGCGAGAGCACGACCACCGGTGTGAGCAGGGTAGTGAGTAGCACCAGCCAAAGGGAGATGCCGTCGACGCCGAGGGCGTAGCTGACTCCCCACGAGGGAATCCAGGCGTGGCGCTCCACGAGTTGAAAGCCGGGAGTGTGAAGCTCGAAACCGGGCAGGATCAGCAGAGACAAGAGGAAAGTCGCAATCGAGAAGATCAGCGCTCCTGCTTTGGCCGCAACCTCCGATTCCTTCGGGATAAACAGCAGCAGCGTCGCCCCGATGAGCGGAAGCCACAGAACGATGCTGAGCAGGTTGGTCATGTTTGATTTGCCTTTTGTTGCTTTCTCGACCGCCGGCGCGGCTACACGTAGACGAAGAGGAAGATCACTACCCCGAGGAAAAACATGAGCGCGTAATTTCGAACATTTCCGGTCTGGAAGAAACGCATCAGGTCCCCAAACGCGGCGACGGTGTATGCCCCGAGTGACAGCAGACCGTCGATGATGGCGTCGATGACGCGCCACATGAACACGGAGATTCTGTTCAGAGGATCTATGACGACGGCGTCATAGCCCTCGTCCACGTAATATTTGTTCTGCAGGGTATGAGCGAGTCCGGGCGTTTTCTGCTCGAACGATTCATCGGTGGCGAGCCCGCGGTTCAAGTAAAGCTTCCGGGCTAGAACGAATCCGACCAATGCAATGGCGGTGGAAACGAGAGCGATTGTGATCTCCTGAAATGGGGGAACCTCGAAGAGTCCGGTTCCGTGTCCCTGAATACTCGCGAACAGCGGCTCCATCCAGCGCTCTATCCAGTTGACGCTGCGTCCCTCCCACAGATTCGGAATCCCCAGGAATCCGCCGACGATCGACAGAGAGGCGAGGATCACCAGAGGAATCCACATTGTCGCCGGCGACTCGTGGAGATGGTGTTCCTGATCGTGCGACCCGCGGAACTCTCCGTGAAAGACGACGTACCACATCCGGTACATGTAGAACGAAGTGAACAGGGCGGCGATGGTGCCGAGCAGCCAGACCAGCTTTCCGACTCCGGGATTGAAGGGCGTGCTGAAGGCCGCCGCCAGGATGGCGTCTTTTGAGAAGAAGCCGGCGAAGAGCGGGAAGCCGGCGATGGCGATGGTGGCCACGGTGAAGGTCCAGTAGGTAATGGGGATCTTCTTGTGAAGACCGCCCATCTTGCGGATGTCCTGCTCGCCACTCATGGCGTGGATAACCGATCCCGACCCGAGGAAGAGGCAGGCCTTGAAGAAGGCATGAGTGACGACGTGGAAGATCGCGGCGGTGAATGCCCCGACGCCGGCGCCGATGAACATGAAGCCGAGCTGCGAAACGGTGGAGTAGGCCAGGACCTTTTTGATGTCGTTCTGCGCTACGCCGATGGTCGCGGCGAACAGCGCCGTCAGCGCCCCGACGATCGCCACCACAGCCATGGCTGTAGGAGAAAGGCGGAAGAGTGCGTTCGAGCGCACGACCATATAAACGCCGGCTGTCACCATGGTCGCGGCGTGGATGAGGGCCGATACCGGCGTGGGACCAGCCATGGCGTCAGGAAGCCAGACATAGAGAGGAATCTGTGCTGATTTTCCGCAGGCGCCGAGGAAGAGGAGAAGACAGATCGCTGTAGCGACCGAAGGAGCCAGCCCGCCACTGGCGGCCGCTGCTGTGACCTTGGTGAAGTCGACCGATCCGATGTGCTGGAACATCAGGAACATGGCGATGAGGAAGCCGAAGTCTCCGATGCGGTTGACGACGAACGCTTTCTTACCTGCCGCCGCGGCGGTGTCTTTCTCGTAGTAGAAGCCGATGAGGAGATAGGAGCAGAGTCCGACACCTTCCCAACCGACGAACATGAACAGATAGCTGCTTCCCAGCACGAGGATGAGCATCGCCGCCAGGAACAGATTCAGGTAGGCGAAGTAGCGGTAGTAGCCCTCTTCATGGGCCATGTAGCCGACCGAATAGAGATGGATCAGGAAGCCGACCCAGGTCACGACCATCAGCATGATGATGGAGAGATGATCGAGGCGGAAGGCGATATCGGCGCCGATACCGCCGGATTGGAACCATTGGCCGACGACGTCGATCAGCGGCTTCCCGTCAGGGTAGGTGGCGTTGTACTGAAAAACAGCTACGGTGGCGAGTATGGCTGAAAGCCCGACGGAGCTGAGGGCGACGATCGTGACGAACGCCTTCCCGGCGCGCTTTCCGAATGCCCCGCTCAGCACGAAGCCGAGAAAGGGCAGGAGTGGTATGAGACCTAAGTGATCCAGCATTCAGTTGTAGCCTCTAGCTTCTAGCTTCTAGCTTCTAGCTACTAGCTTTTAGCTAGAAGCTAGTAGCTAGTAGCTGCCTTCCACCTACCAGTGCATCAGATTCGCTTCGTCCACATCAATAGTCTCGCGATGGTGGAAGAGGCGGATGAATATGGCCAGACCGACCGCGGCTTCTGCTGCGGCAATGGCCATGACGAAAAATACGAAGATGAGACCGTGCAGGGAATGGTACTGCCTGGCGTAGGCGATGAACGTCAGGTTGACCGCGTTCACCATGAGCTCGATCGACATGAAGATAGTGATGCCGTTCTTGCGCGTCAGAACGCCCAGCACGCCAATGGAAAAAAGAATGGCGCTGAGGATCAAGAAGTAGTTAGTCGGAATCATCGCGCCTGCTCCGTATCTCCCTTGACGGTCGTCGAGCCCCGCGCAGAAAGCACGAGCGCCCCGACGATCGCAGCCAGAAGCAGAATCGAGACTGCCTCGAAAGGCAGAATATAGGATTCGAAGAGCTTGAATCCGATCGCTCGCGCGCTGGTGTCGTAGGCCCCGCTGACCATCACCGGGGCGGCAGCCTGCAGGAGATAGAAGATCAGTGACAGGCAGAAAGTGGCGCCGGCCATCCAGCCTAGAAACTGCTGTACCGGTCTGGTGAGTGCCTCATGCTGATGCTGAAGGTTCAGCAGCATGATGACAAAGAGAAAGAGAACCATGATGGCGCCGGTATACACGATCACCTGCAGCGCCGCGAGAAAGGGGGCTTCCAGCAGGATGTACATCACCGCCAGCGAGAAAAAACAGGCCACCAGGGCCAGCGCGCTCACGACCGGATTGCGGTGAAGGATCACCACCAGCGCGAATACGATCGCGGTGGCGGCGAAGACGAAAAAGATACTGAGCTCGAACATCTACACCCACCCCGCTGCAATGAGAAGGGCCACCACGACGACGTTGATCAGAGCCAGGGGCAGAAACACCTTCCAGCCGATGCGCATGAGAATGTCGTACTTCAGCCGGGGAATGGTCCAGCGAACCCAGACGAAGACGAACATCATGATCGATATCTTCACCAGGAAGGCGACGGCGGAGAAGAGGAACCCAAAGAACGTTGCCGGCTCGTGGTAATACGGAATGTCCCATCCGCCGAGAAAGAGCGTCACGATCAGCGCCGACATCGTTCCCATGGCCATGTACTCGGACATGAAGAACATGGCGAACTTCATCGACGAATACTCGGTGTGATATCCCGCCACCAGCTCGGCATCAGCCTCGGCGAAGTCGAAGGGGGTCCTGTTGGTCTCGGCGAATGCCGAGACGACGAAGACTACGAACCCGAGAAACATGGGCAAGCAGTTCCAGGCCGGAATCTTCACGGTGTCGAAGAGCACGAAGTAACCGGTCTGGCGCGCCACGACATCGACGAGTCGAAGCGATCCAGCCGCCATCAGCGCACCGACGGTTGACAGCGTCAGCGCCAGCTCGTACGAGATCATCTGCGCCGAGGCGCGGATACCGCCGAGAAGCGAATACTTGTTGCTCGAAGCCCAGCCGGCGGTGGCGAGGCCGTAGACACTCATCGAGGCCAGCGCGAAGACGAGAAGGAGTCCGATGTTTACGTCGGCGACGATCGGCTCGAAGAGGTGGCCGGCTCCGGGAATGTGGACCGAGCCGGCGCTCTTCATGGCCAGCAGGGCAGCGAGAAGGACGAGGGCCACGCCGACGAGCGAGACCGTCACGATCCAGCCCACCACGACGTTGAGGCGCGTGGCGGCAGGTCGCGTCCTGAATTTGACCGTCGCTGCGGCGGTCCCCGCGGCGAGAAGGAGCATCAGCATGATGGCCCCGAAGAGACCAAAAGCCAGGCCACTGTCATAGGTGAGGGTGTCGGGGATCACGAAGGCGCGCCCAAACGGCACCACTGCGATGGTCGTCAGTGCCGGGATCAGACCGAACAGTGGCGCCATGGTGTACAGCACCCGATGGGCCTGAGCCGGAACGACGTCCTCTTTGAGAATGAACTTCAGAGCGTCGGCGATCGATTGAAGGAGCCCTAGCGGGCCGATGCGATTGGGACCAACCCGGTCCTGCATCAAAGCGCTGCCGCGCCGCTCCACCCACACCATGATCGGTGTGATGTTGAGCATCGCCCCGAGAACGATCGCGATCTTCACCGCGGTCATTACTGCATCGGTCAGATCGATAGGCATACGTCGACTCTACGGCTGCATGGGACCGCTGGCGGCCACCGCTCCGAACGTTTCCACTTCGCTCCAGTCGAGGGTCTGAAATGACGGCGTCTGTTCCCGCATGTTGGAGAAGAGACCATCGAAGTCGCGGAAGGCAAAGTCGTTGGAGGAAGGACTCAGGCGCGCTCCCACGCGGCGGAAAATCTCCCAGTCGGGGAGCGCTTCGCCCTTGGGCGGATAGGCCTGGTTGATCTTCTGTACCCGGCCCTGCAGGTTCGTGTAAGTCCCTTCCTTCTCTGCGAAAATAGTCGAGGGAAGAACGACGTCGGCGACTTCGGCCAGGGGGTGATTCTCCCAGGCGTGTACGATCAGCGTCTTTGCTTTGCGCAGGTTGGCGATCACGGCGGGATCGCTGGTTCGGGAGCTGAAATTGGCGTTGGCGATGTAAAGAATATCGATGCCTTCCGCACCATCGGTCATCAACTGCTCAGCGCTGCGTCCCTTCGTCGTAATGCCGGCATTGTGGAGTCCCCTAAGGTTCGGACCGGCCTGCGTACCTTTGATCCACTCGGTGCGCGACTTCATCCGAATCGGTTCGATGCTGTCTACGTGAGCATCGACGCTTCCGGCGTTCGTGGCATCGATGAGTCTCTTGAGGAGAAATCCCTCTTCGTTGGTGAGCTCGGCCGAAGCGATGAAGGCGATGTTCTGCCCGCTGGCCGCGGCAAATCTCTCAGCGATGAAATCGAGCGCTTCGGTCCAGTTGGAGACACCGAGGTAGTCGTCGCGCAACACTTTCGGGACAACCACGCGGTCGGTCTCATAACGCTCGTGAGAGAAACGGCCGTAGTCGCAAAGCCAGAAGTCGTTGACCTCCGGATTCAAGCGCGGCTTGTAGCGGAAGATCTTCCCGCTGCGATGCTCGATGAAAATGTTGCAGCCCACGTCGCAGCCGTTGCAGACCGACTCGGTAGTCTCGAGGTTCCATACCCGCGACTCGAAGCGGAACTCGCGGGTGGTGAGCGCACCGGTCGGACAGAGGTCGGTCACACAGGCGCTCATCCAGTTGTCGAGAGGTGTTCCCGGAAAGACTCCCACCTCGGTGGCGGCGCCGCGCTTGAAGAAACCAAGCTCGCCAGTTTCGGTGATCTCCTGACAGAAGCGGATACAACGGGTGCAATGAATGCAGCGATTCATGTTCTGCAGAACGTGCGGGCCGATTGCGGTACGGTCCATGCCAGGGTAGGTGCGCTTGGCCTCACCGTAACGTGAAGTCACGGTGCCGAAGTTGAAGGCGTAATCCTGGAGCGGACACTCTCCTGCTTTGTCGCAGATCGGGCAATCGAGAGGGTGATTGATGAGGAGAAACTCCATCTGACCCTTGCGAGCCTTGTCGACCTTCTCGTTATAGACGTGGATTTTCATCCCGTCTTTGATGGCAGTCGCGCAGCCGGCCTGCAACTTCGGCATGCCATCGATCTCAACCAGACACATCCGGCACTGACCAACGACGGTCAGGCTGGGGTGGTAACAGAAATGCGGCACATGGACGTCCGCTGCCTTCGCGGCTTCGATGACATTGATGCCATCCTGGACGTCGACTTCCTGTCCGTCGATCGTAACTTTAGCCATATGTGATAAAAGGTGAGAATCTTCTGTGGCGGCTTCAAGCGGCCGTGAAAACTTTCACAAGCGGGGAGAATACTGATTTAGCCGGATATCGTCAAAACATTTCGGACCTGAATTCTGACGATGACTCTCCTCCTGCCCGAAGAAAAAATCAAGTGAGGAATTTGCAAGTGAAACGAATCCATACCTACGCTGTTTTCGCCCTCTTCGCACTGGCTGCCTGCAAGCAGGGAGCAAACGGAACTGCCAGCACCACGGCGCCGGGGAGCACACCCACTACGACTGCTACGAGCACGGCCGACGATGAGGTCGTTCTTCACGTCAACAGCCAGCCGGTGACGATGGGCGAGTTCAACGCCGCCGTCGACTCGCTTCCCGCAAACATCCGGGCTCAGGCCACGGCAAGCAATGAAGCGAAAAAGCAGGTCGCCGAAGAGCTGGTGCGGATGAAGTTACTAGCCGCCGAAGGCGCTCGCCTTGGTGTCGACAAAGATGCCAAGGTGCAGAAGGAAGTCGCCATGATGCGCGACAACGTCATTGCCACGGCAACGCTGGATAAGCTGGCCCAGAGTGGCCAGCCTGCCGATCTGCAGAGGGCATACAACCTCAACAAGAACCAATTCTCCCGCGTGCACGTGAAGCAGATTCTCATCGCCTACCCCGGCAGCCTTGCCAAGCCGAAGAACGGTAAGCAGCTTTCGGATGAGGAAGCGAAGGCGAAGGCCGACTCGATTCTGGCCAAACTGAGGGGCGGGGCGAAGTTCGAAGCGCTGGCCAAGGCCGAGTCGGACGACCAGGGCTCCGGTCCTCGCGGCGGAGATCTCGGCTTCCTTACCGGTGGTCAGGCCCCGCCGGAAATCGAGAACATCATCTTCAACATGCCCCTCAACACTCTCATCGAGCCGGTGAAGACGGCGGCCGGTTATCACATTTTCATGGCCACCGAGAAACAGACCAGGACGTTCGACGAGGTCAAGGATCAGTTGCAGCAGCAGGCGCCGCAGATCAAGGCTAGGCAGATCGTTACTGATATGCGGGCGAAAGCGAAAGTCGAATACGACCCGAAATTTTTCGGACCGCAAACAGCGACGACTCCGCACCCTTGACGGGTGTAGACTCTCGGCCGATGCCTTCGCGAGTCCTGGTCGTCGAGGATAACGAGATGAATATGCAGCTCTTCGAGTATCTGCTCGAAGAGAGCGGATTCGTGATCCTCAAGGCGACCAGCGGTGAAGAGGCTCTGAAGATGGTCGGTCAGGAATTGCCTGATCTGATCCTGATGGATATTCATCTGCCGGGAATGGATGGTCTGACCGTGGTGAAGGAGCTCAAGAGCGACGCCCGGCTGCAGAAGATCCCCATTCTGGCCCTCACCGCACATGCCATGCGTGGGGACAAGGACAGATTTCTTCAGGCCGGGTGCGATGGTTACATCTCCAAGCCGATCGACATCAAGACTTTCATTCCCTCCATTCAGAAGTACATCGGAGCGTGATGAGAGGCTCTTTGGCCGGTAGAGGGCGCTGGAGAGCGGGCGCATGATCGGCTTGCTGATCCGGTGGCTGCTCAACGCCGTCGCGCTGTATGTGGTCTCTTACCTCCCTGGCATTCACGTCAATTCGATCGCCACGCTTTTTGTGGCGGCGCTCGTACTCGGGCTGCTCAACGCTCTGGTCCGGCCGATTCTGTACTGGCTCACGCTTCCGCTCACGGTGCTGACTCTCGGTCTGTTTCTCATCGTGCTGAACGCCTTGATGCTCGAGATCACCTCGATGCTCGTGCGCGGCTTCAGGATCGATAGCTTCGTCTGGGCCATCGTCGGAGCGGTCGTTCTCGGGCTCATTTCACTGGTAACGAATAGAATCGGCAAGGCCGACCGCCGCTAGCCCGGACTCAGCATCTCTGGACTCGTCGCCGTCAGTTCGCTAAAGTAAACACATTCAGGAGATTTACGTTGAACATCATCAAGAACCGACAGAACGAGGTCACGCTGCTCGACATCCAGGGAGTGATCAAGCTCGGGGAAAGCGCGCGTGAGTTCTCGAGCTACCTCGAAAAGGTCTTGAACGACGAGACCGGCCCGGTCCTGATCAATTTCGAAGGGATCAATTACATGGACTCGACCGGCCTCGGCGAGTTGATCGGCTATCTTCAGAAGTTCGAAGATCGCCAGCGGAAGATGGCCCTGCTCAATCCGAACCACCGTATTCTGGCCCTCCTGAAGATCACGAAGCTGGACACGGTTTTCAAGATCTTCGAGAGCCGCGACGAAGCACTCGCCTTCCTGACCTCGACTCGCGAGGGCAGCGCGTAGGGTCGATTTCGGATTTCGGATTTCGGATTTCGAATTGAAAAGAACCAGATCGCGGATTTGCTTTTATTAAATTCGAAATTCGAAATCCGAATTTCGAAATCCGGAGTCTCGATGACCCACACCTTCATACCGGTCCTGATCATGCTGGCGATCGCCGTGATCGTGGGCCTGGTTCTTCTGTCGCTGGCCTGGTTCGTGGGCCGGCATCAGAGGAGCCCTGCCAAGCTGTCGCCCTACGAAAGCGGCGTGCCTCTTCTCGATCAGAATCGGAAGAGGGTCAACGTTCGCTTCTACCAGATTGCCATGCTGTTCATTCTCTTCGACATCGAGGCGGCGTTTCTCTACCCCTGGGCCGTGATCTATCGAGAAGTGACAGTCACGAGCGGCGGGTTGGTCTGGTTCGCATTCGGTGAAATGCTCGTCTTCCTTCTGCTTCTCGCTGTCGGCTTTCTCTACGTCTGGAAAAAACGCGCCTTCGACTGGAACTAACTGACAATGGCTGATCTGCATCCCGACAACCCGTACCACCCTGCACGGCATCCGACCTCCCCGGCCTCGCTGGAATTTCCTCCCGAAGTGAAAAAGAGGTTCGACGATCTGCTGCCGCGCTATCCGACCAAGGAAGCGGCGCTGCTTCCGACTCTTCATCTCGTTCAGGAAACCTGGGGATGGATTTCTCCCGACGCCGTGATTTACGTGAGTAAGCTTCTGGACCTCACGCCCGCGGCAGTCTTTGGTGTCGTCACTTTTTACGACATGTATAACCAGAGGCCGGTGGGAAAGTACTTTCTGAAGGTCTGTACCAACCTGAGCTGCATGATTCGCAACGCCTATGACATTTTCGAGGATCTTCACGAGAAGCTGGAGATGGGACCTGACGGAATCACGCCCGACGGCAAGTTCAGTCTCGGCCAGGTCGAGTGCCTCGGCTCATGTGACACGGCCCCGGTTGTGCTGGTGAATAACGACTACCACGAGAACATGTCCGTCGCCAAGATGGACCAGCTTCTCTCGACACTGAAGTAGCTGAGGAAACCCGGCGAACGCATGGAACCTATCAAAGTACTTCTGGCCAACGTCGACAAACCAAACTCGACGTCGATCGACACCTACATCGCCGGCGGCGGGTACAGCGCACTGAAAAAAGCGCTGCAGATGAAGCCCGATGAGATCACCGAAGTCGTGAAGCAGTCCGAGATGCGCGGCCGCGGGGGCGCCGGTTTTCCGACCGGCATGAAATGGTCGTTCGTGCCGAAGAATGCCCAGAAGCCGATCTACCTGCTCTGCAATTGCGACGAAGCCGAGCCTGGCACCTTCAAGGATCGAGTGATCGTGGAGAAGGATCCGCACCTCTTGATCGAGGGGATGATTATCTCCGCGTATGCGATCCGCTCCAATCCGATGTCGTACATCTACATCCGGGGCGAGTTCTATTACGGCTCGACGGTGCTGGAGAAGGCTCTGGTCGAGGCTCGCGAAAAAGGATTTCTGGGCAAGAACATCCTGGGCAGCGGCTTCGACCTCGACATCACCGTGCATCGAGGCGCCGGCGCTTATATCTGCGGCGAGGAAATGGGGCTGATCGAGTCGATCGAAGGGCATCGTGGGCAGCCACGCGTCAAGCCGCCCTTCCCGGCCGTGGTCGGTGTTTTCGGCGGCCCCACGATCGTGCAGAACGTCGAGACGCTGGCCTGCGTGCCGCTCATCATCAACAACGGCGCCGAGTGGTTCAAGAGCTTCGGAATTCCGAAAAACACCGGCCCCAAGCTGTACTGCGTCTCCGGTCACGTCAAGAAGCCGGGTGTCTATGAGTTCCCCATGGGCATTAATCTCAAAGAGCTCATCTACGAGCACTGCGGCGGAATTCTGGATGACCTGCCGCTCAAAGCGGTCATTCCCGGCGGCGCTTCCGCTCCGATGCTGACGGCCGATGAGATCGACATTCCTCTCACCTTCGATGCCCTGATGAAGGCCGGTTCGATGCTCGGATCGGCCGGCATCATCGTCCTCAACTCCTCAGCATGTATCGTCGACTCAGTCTGGCGTCTGTCGAGATTTTTCGCACACGAGTCGTGCGGACAGTGCACACCCTGCCGCGAGGGCACCAACTGGCTGGAGTCGATTCTCGATCGGATGGAGCGGGGAGAAGGGCGGCCTCAGGATGCCGATCTGCTGCTCGACATGTCCGACAACATCGGTGGTAAGTCGCTCTGCGCGCTCGGCGATGCCGCCATCGGCCCGGTCATCTCGTCGGTGCAGAAGTTTCGCGACGAGTTTCTCTACCACGTGACCCACAAGAGCTGCCTTCCCGGCACGAAGCGTTACCGCCGCCTCGACGTCGCTGTGGCAGCGCACTAGCTATCGGAGTGGCGGCATCTTGCC
>DASZZV010000051.1:0-21145 GCA_035544835.1 Thermoanaerobaculia bacterium | reverse complement strand
TAAAGCCCGACACGATGGTTCTCGCCACCGCCGGTCTTCACGGCGTACTTGTCGAGGGCGCGCAGTCCGGGTGCGGTCTTGCGGGTGTCGTAGATCTTCGCCTTGGTCCCCTTGACTTCCTCGACGTAGCGCCGCGTCAAGGTCGCGATTCCCGAGGCTCGCTGCATCAGATTGAGGGCCGTCCTTTCGCCCGACAGCAGGGCCAGCACAGAAGCATCGACTTCGGCGACGACCTCGTCACGCCGCACCGAGTCCCCCTCTTTGCGAAGGGCCCGGAACGCCGCCGTGTCATCGAGCTCTCGAAAGACCGCTTCGGCGAAGGGGAGGCCGCAAAGGATTCCGTCGGCCCGCATGAGAAAAAAAGCGCTGCCGCGATCGTCAGGGCTGAAGATTGATTCCGAGGTGATGTCCGGGAGGTCTTCATCCAATGCCCTGACGATAATGCCCTCGATCTCTCTGGGGTCGAGACTCATGAGTTACCTCCCGCTGACGCCTGGCGAAATGTTTTGCGCGCTGTGGTGTTCTATCAGATGTTGTTCTTTGCAAATTTGGGGGCGCACCGGCTTCGACGGGGACATGTAGGGGCTGTGGTCGCATGCCGAGCTGGGTTTGCTCGTAAAACCGATCCAAAAACATAACTGCGAATACTAATCTCGCACTAGCAGCTTAATACCCTGCTACGCTCGCCAGCACGGATGCTCACGCCGGCTGAACGAGCGCCATGAAGTGAGCTAAGTGGAGCCGGGTGTCTCGACGGCTCTGACGAAAACTCAGGGGCTGGTCCTCGGCCGTTCCAGCTTTTGCGGCAGGCAGAGGACGAGACCAAAGCAAAAGCTAAGCATGTAGTGACTCGGCTACCACGGTTTTCGGACGCGGGTTCAACTCCCGCCGCCTCCACCAAATTGATGTTTCAGGATGTGAAAGAAAGGCCGAAATCCTCAATAAAATAAAGGGTTTCGGCCTTCTCTGCATCCAGGGACGTTCCAAGAGATACAATGGAATCAGGGGGTATCTAGGGGTTTAATTGGGGGTATCCAAGGCCGACGGTATGCTTCATTTGAAGAAGAGTTTGAAAACACGTACCTTCGCGCTACGGAACGAATAGAGGAGGACCTCCAATCCCTCATATTGAGGCGCTGGGGGTTCGCTCTTCTGCTCGCGCCGTCTTTGGAGCGTAGTCAGTCGCGATGGCACCGAGTTCCACGGTTTTCGGGCAATCGAAAAGCCTACGGGGTTCTGATCTACCCGGCCGGTTCCCAAATTTCCCTATCAGCACAACTGTGGTAAGCTACTGAGTTGCCAACCAGGCGGGACCACAATGAAGCTTAAATCCAAGCTGTCCGTGGCTCTCGCCTTCAGCGGCGTGGCTGCGATGGCGTATGCAGTTGGCTCCCCTCATTTGACGTCCGGCCGACTTAATCCCTCGTACGCACCGCCCGTATTCCAACCTCCGACAGTGACCCTATCCGCTTTCCCGCTGCAGATTGCCCCCGGAGGTAGTTCGACGCTGACGTGGAAGGTTGACAACGCGACTTCGGTCACTCTTGAGCCTGGATTCGGCAGCGAACCTATAGAAGGATCACTCGTCGTTTACCCCACCGCCACCACGGAATACAGAATCACCGGGGCGAATTCGGCAGGATCCACGAGCAATTCCGTAACTGTGTCTGTGACATCGGCATACCCTGGTTCGAAACCTGTCATTTCTCTTTTTACGGCCACACCGAATGTTGTGAACTCGCCGGCGACGCCAGTTACCCTCAGCTGGTCCACGACGAATGCAAATGCGGTCTCGATCGAACCTGGATTGGGATCCCAACCCCTGACAGGCTCGGTCCTTGTTTTTCCGGCGGCGACAACCACCTACAAACTTACGGCAGCCTCGTCATCGGGATCGACAGAGTCGTCGCTAGTAGTCTCGGTCGGTAACTCTTTGTGCGTGACTTCCTCTTCCCAGTTCTGCACTCAGGGCGGTCGATTTCAAGTCAGCCTGACAGCTCGGGACCAACGAACGGATAAGACAGATACTGGGTTTGTAATGTTTTCAAGCAACATTTTCGGTTACTACGCCCTACCGAATCTGACGGGCAATACGAGTGATCCCGCGGTGTTTATCAAGGTACTGGACGGTCGGCCGGTGAACGGAAAGTGGTGGGTATTTTGGTCGTCTCTGACTGACGTTGAGCTTTCGATCAGCGTTCGCGATACCACAACGGGCATCGTTCGAACCTACAACAAGCCCAGCGGCGCTACGCCTTCCACTTTCGACACCTCGGCGTTTTAGCCAAGGTCCCTTGAACGGACGAAGACTTCAGGGTGCAGGCCCCGATCGAGATAGACATTCTCACCGTGATTCTCGGCGGCCTTCTTCTCTGGTGCCCGGGATTCCTCCTGCGGCTTGCTCTCGGGTTCCGAATCATGAGCGATCCGATCGTTCGATTTGCCTTTGACCTGAGTCTCAGCCTCGCGTCGATCCCTCTTCTGATGATGTTGACCTCGGCCCTCGGGCTGCGTTGGTCGGCCGGTGGCGTCAGAGCGCTCTTCGCTCTCATTCTTTTCCTGGCTTGTTTTCTGACATTTCGTACTCTTCGCCTGACCAGACGACGACCAGATAGAGTGACTTTGGGTTTTCTAGCCGTTGCTGCTCTCACGGTTGCCTCACGCGTGGAGCAAATCTGGGGAATCGCTTTTCCTCCATGGGTTGATTCCATTCACCACTTCGAGATCGTGCGATTGATGATCGAGGGGGGACGCGTTCCAAACTCCATGGGCCGCTTTCTGGAAAACGTTCCGCTGGGATATCACACCGGATTTCACTCCCTTGTATCGTTTCTAGGTTTGCTGACCGGTCGAACAGAGCCGTTCTCTCTTTTGCGGATAATGCTGGTTTTCGGACAAGTCCTAAGCGCCGCCGTTGTCTTCCCCATCTACGCAATGACCTGTGTTCTCGCTCGCCGCCGACTTACGGCCCTCCTGGCGGCAGCCTTCGCCGGCCTCCTATCCCTCTTCCCGGCGTACTTCGTTTCCTGGGGTCGTTATCCGCAGATGACTGCTCTGCTCATTGTCCCGTGCTTCGGTCTTGCTTTTCGCGATCATGTCCGATCAGGGTCGAGGCCCTCTGCTATCACCTGCATCATCCTGGCTGCCGGAATCGTGCTCATTGATATTCGAACTGCCTTCTTCGCAGGGACCCTGGCGATCGCATTCCTCAGTTTGACGGGATCGGATATTTTCCGGGCCAGCCGGCGGGCTGCCTTCGTGACTTTACTGACCGGCGTGCTTCTCATGCCCGCTTTAGCGAGATTCTTGAGCAACGAGCAGATTCGAACGTCGATCTCGGTATCCCATCTGCCGGAGGATGGCGTGCAGAGATCTGTAACTCCGGAAATCCTCTGGGCCCCTCGAAATCTTCTGTTGTTCTCGCTCGCCTCGGCCGGCCTGGCCGGAATGCTAGCCGTGCATCGGGTCTCGTACGGGTTCTTTGCTGTTTTCCTCGGATTCTGGATCGCTTCAATTGTCGCTCTGGAGAGAAGGAGAGCGAAGGGGGAGGGCGCCCCGCGAGCGTTAGGAAGCACACTCCTGATGCTCGGTACCTGGTGTGCCGTGGCCGTCTCGTTGCTGCTGGCGCACGGGACGGGCTGGAGTCTTACGCGGATCGTTTCGATGGATTCCGCAGTCTCGACGCTCTACATCCCTGCGTGTATCGCAGCGAGTGTCGTGGTCACGTGGCTGGTGTCATCCTTTTCAGAGAAGCGGAGGAAGCCGCTGATCTATGGGGTGATTCTTGCTTGCGCCGTAGGTGGGTGGTGGAATCTTCGCGTCATCGTGAACCCCTCTGCGGTTCTCGCCGATGAGGCGGATCTCCGGACGATGAACTGGATACAAAAGAACACGTTACCGACTGCGCGATTTGCAATCGCTACCGTGCCGTGGCTCGGCAGCGCTCGGAGAGGTGCCGACGGCGGCTACTGGATCACAGCCCTTACAGACAGGTCCACGACCCTTCCAGGGATTCTCTACGGATGGGCGCTTCCAGCCGACCGAATCAGAGCAATCAACTCGATAGCTACTGAGATATGGGACGCCCGGGATTCAATAGATTTGGGAACGACGCTCGTCAAAGGCGGATGTGACTACATTTACGCAGGTAATCGCCTACCAGTCGCCGAGTCTCTGAAGCTGCTGAACAACCAAAGTATTCACCTGATCCATAGGGATCAGAATGTCTGCGTGTTCTCTTTGTCTAAGGGCCCTGTATGGCGCTAGCCGAGGTTACTTTTCGGGGCCGATCTCCGCTTCCGTCAACCGTTGACGCGACAAGTTTCGCCGGTCGGCCGGGAATCCTAGCGGTCCTCTAGCTCTCTCTGTCGGCAGTGCCGTTCCGTGGACTGCATCTCTCTCAACGTTATGGTTCGTGCAGCCCGAATAGGTGCAACAGCTAGAACTGCGGTGCGATAGAATCATGGCGATGGGATCGGGCCTCAATCGCCGCGAATTCTTCCTCTGCGCGATTGCCGCGTCGCTCGCTCCGGCTGCCCTTCTCGCTGGGCCCGAGCGTCACATGCTTCAGATGAACGGCTATCCGCAAAATGCGGAGACGCCGCTCAATCTACTCACCGATTACATTACGCCCAACGAGCTCTTTTTCGTACGAAGCCATTGGGTGCCGCGCATGCCAGATCTCAAAACGTGGCGGCTCACGATCGACGGCGAAGTCGATCACACGACCGTGCTTTCGCTGGCCGACCTCAGGAAGATGCCGCAGGCGGAAGCGACCTGTGTTCTACAGTGCGCCGGAAACGGTCGCGCACTGCATGCGCCGGTTGTGCCCGGAGTCCAATGGGCCTACGGCGCCGTCGGGAACGCGCGCTGGCGGGGTGTACGCCTGCGCGACGTGCTCGCACGCGCCGGCGTTCGCGATACGGCCAGGCATCTTCACCTGTTCGGTAGCGATGATCCCCCCGGAAAAGTACCGCCGTTTCATCGCAGCGTCGAAATGAAGAAAGCCATGGAAGACGCTATCCTGGCGTGGGAGATGAACGGCGTGCCGTTGCCGCCGCAACATGGAGCACCGGTCCGCCTGGTCGTTCCCGGCTGGGCCGGCGATCACTGGATGAAGTGGCTCGTTCGTATCAGCCCTCAAGTCGAAGCGCAGAAAGGGTTCTACATGGAGACAGCGTACCGTTATCCGCTCAATCCCGGAGCACCCGGCGTAACGTTCAGGCCCGAAGAGATGAAGCCAGTCACCGATCTCTTCGTGAAGTCGAATATCACCACCGCCCCGATGCGCGCGCAGGCCGGCGTGGCCCATACCATTCGCGGCTTCGCCTTCTCCGGCGCACCCGACATCGAGAAAGTCGAGATCAGCGACGATGACGGAGCAACCTGGCGGGGTGCCGCGCTCGATCCGCGGCACGACCCATACGCCTGGCGGCTCTGGTCGTTCCAATGGTCACCGCGAGCGAAGGGGAAGGTACGCCTCCTGGCCCGAGCTACCGACATTCGGGGCGCCACACAGCCGCGCGACGCGCAGTGGAACCAGAGCGGCTATCTCTACAACTCCTGGCATTCGGTCGAGGTGGAGGTGGTATGAAGATCGCGGCGATTCTTCTTCTCCCCCTCCTCGGTACACAGTTCAAACCGCTGCCGCCTGGACCGGGGCGCGCACTGGCCGAAACGGCCTGTTTCGCCTGCCACTCAGCCGACATTCTGGTGCAGCAGCGGTTGACTGAAAAGCAGTGGACCGCGACGGTCGAGAAGATGATGCGGTGGGGCGCCGAGGTCAAAGAGTCCGATAAGCCTCTGCTCATCAAGTTCCTCGCTACTCACTTCGGCCCGGAGAATCGCTTCACCCCGACAAAAACGAAACCAGTTCGGTAAGCCCTCCTCGATCGCTTTCGCCACCTCTCGTGCGCTAACGACGGCGCGGTCCAGGTTCTGCCTCTCGAATCGCCATTTGTGAAACTCGCTTACAGCACGCTGCCCCCTGTTTTGCAAAGCTCTGTCGCGATTTCCGGGCTCTCATGAACTCATGATCGGCGAGTCGCTCAACTCCGTTTTAGAACGTGAACGCCGCTGACGAAGAAAGAAAGCCAGAACGGGTAGACTCAGTAGCGCCGCGAGGGTGATCCCGCGCCCGATCACGAAGGACTCCGGGATGTAGGCGAGCCGGATTTTGTGCTTGCCGGACGGCACCCAGAGGCCGATGAAAGCGTGATTCGCCGGGAACCACCGGACGCGGCGCCCATCGATGTAGGTTTTCCACCCCGTCCACCCCGCCTCGGAGATGACTACCCAGCCTCCTCGCCCCATGTCGGCGTCGAGCCTGAGCTCGAGGTTCTCGCGTCTCGCCACGACACTGCCACTGGCGTTAGGCTCCTCATGTGGCGGGAGCGGCGTGCCGCTGATCCAGGCGAGCTCGCTGAAGTCTGCGGTATCCCGCATTTCATTGACTGCTGTCCCGTAATCGTCAAGAAAGCGGACGTTGCGTGGAATGAAGGCGCGCGGTAGCCAATGTGGATTCTCGAGCAGTAATGCACCGGGCTGGCTGGCGACAACCGTCCAGCCGCTGGGGGTGACCCGGATGGGTGACTGGATCGCGTAACGGACGTTCATCATCGAGAGGAACGGCCTGGTGAGATCGTCGACGCGATTGAACGACACCGGCTGGTGCTGGCACCAGAGGGGATAGGTGGTGAAGTAACGGGAGAAGGTCATGGCTTCGTAACCGCGGACGTCTTCAAGCCCGTAAATCGTGGCGAGGTTGGGAAGAAAGGCGTAGCCGGGGGCGACGATGCGGAACAGATCCTTGCGCCCGAGCAGGGGGCGGAGAATCGGTATATCAGGAATCGTCGCGGCAGCAGGAAGGGCAGGGTAGATGTCACCGACCTCGATGTAGCGCTGCCCGAGGAGCAGGGCCAGGATCATCGCCACGCCCAAACGCCAGCGAAGGGCAGCCGCAAGGGCCGCCAGCCCGAGCGCTACGACCTCCGTAGTGCGGGCTTGCCTTCCCCAGTCGGTTGAGCCGGCGATGATCATGTGGGAGTGGTCGATGATCAGGCCGCCGATGAAGATCAACATGAGCACGATGTTGAGAACGATCGCGAGGTCGCGCTCCGGCCTGCGGCGTGCGAACTCTTCGAGCCCGAGGGCGGCGAGGATCACCAGCGCGAATGCGCCTGCGAAGGCGAACCTCTCGTTGATGGCGATGTCGAACAGCGGCAGCTTCTGGAGCAGGTTCATCAGTGGCGGGAATCCGGTGCGCGCCAATGCGCCAAAGATCGCCAGGGCGGCAAAGAACCATTTGTCGCGGTGTCTCGATCGCCACAAGGCATAGAGCGCGACGCCGAGCACAATGCCGCCAACGGCGAACGAATCCATCGGTACGGTGTAGCCGGCTGACCAGGACCGGCCGAGGAGATGTGGGAAGAGGTCGGCGAGAAGGCGCGCCCGAGTTTCTCCAGGCACGGTAACGTGTGGCTGGGTCGCGTAGTAGCCGATTCGAAATCCATATTCGATTGTCTGATGCGTTGCGTCGAGGAGCGGCAGCAGGTAGATGGCAGTGACTGCCAGCGCCATGATTCCGGCTCCGAAGGCGAATACGATCGGCGGTACCAGGTCACGACGGCGACGGGCCAGCTCGACCACTCCGTAGAGCAACCCGATGGCGACAACCTGCAACGCCGTCTCGGGATGTCCGGCCAGCACGAGCAGCACGAGCGCCGTCATCAGGAGGAAAGCGTTTCGTATCGTTGGCGACTCGATCAGGCGGCGAGTCGCCAGTAATACGAAGGGCAGTAAGGCCCATGCCGTTCCAATAGGCCACTCGATGAAAAAGGCAATCGGTGTCGCGCACATCCATCCGGCCGCGGCGAACAGAGAGACCATGTCGCGGCATCCCAGCTCGCGGGCGAAGAGGTACGAGCAGACTGCAGCGAGAAAGAAGGCGATCGTCGCCGAAAAGCTGATGCTGGCTCCAAGCGGGAGGAGAAGTGAGATCAGGGTGAAGGGACTCCAGGCGGCCGGCTGTCCCGATCCGGCGAGCTGCGCGCCGCAAAGCAGAAATGGATCGAGGAGCGGCCACACGCCATGTCCGATCGAATACTTCAAGGCGCTTCGCCAGGGGATCTCCTGCGCGGCGACGTCGTTGAGGGCGGAGTTGTGCTGGCGGCCGATTCCATTCGCCTCCCGCAATTGCAGCAGTGGCTCCGTGCCGTAAGGGAGATCGATCGGCCCAAAGACTCGGCCGCTCAGCAGCGCCCGACCGGTGAAAAGAAGAGGAAGGAGAAGGAGAGCGACCGCGGCCACCGGCAGAATCGGACGCACCGTGTGGTGTGCCAGCAGGAGCAGGAAAACGCCTACAATGATGTAAAGGAGGAGCGCCATTTACGCCGCACCTGTGTGGCAGCAACGAAGAATGGCCGTTGGTGTTTCGGTCTCGCAGAGAGTCTGGGCGTCCGGGTTCATGGCTGCCCTAACTACGTCAGGCGAGCGGCTTTCGTCCACGAGCAAGTTACCGAAGCGCTGCCCCTCTTGATCTTCATCCAACAGAAAGAGACGAGCTCTCTATCGCTTCGATTCTGCGATTGCGTTAGATGAGAATCGACCGGCCTACGTATGTCTCATGCAGGTTTCACCGGCGTGCGCGCCAGCATGACCCCTAATACAAATGCACACTGAAGCAGCAGCGTTCTGGGACGCGCAGGCAGAGAATCCTCACCTTTCTGCTGAGGCCTGGACATCGCACCGTCTCGTGCAGCATTACCTGGCATGCTCCGTCAATCCGGTGAAACCTCAATGTCCCCTGGACTTCCTTCGAAGCTACTTCGAAGGGCGACGGTTCCGGAGGGGATTGAGCATCGGATGTGGCAGCGGTGTTCTCGAGCGCATCGTGCTGGCGAACGGGTTGTGCGAAACCGTCGATGCCTTTGATGGCGGTATTTTCTCCCTGCTCAAGGCAAAGAAAGAGGCTCGGAGCGCTGGCGTGGAAGGACGAGCTCGATATTTCGCGGCCGACTTCAATCGACCGGTACTTCCGCGCAACACATACGACATTGTGTTCTTCAATCAATCGCTGCACCACGTGGCGAACCTGGAGGGCTTGCTACGGGCGGTGATCAATGCGCTCAAGCCCGATGGGTATCTCTTCCTCGACGAGTATGTCGGACCGTCTCGGACGCAGTGGACCCGAGAGTTGCTGGCACCCCTTCGGGCACTACACCAACTCCTGCCACTCGCGTGGAGGCGTAGTCCTGCTCTTGATCCTCCAGTGGAAGTGGCGGATCCGAGTGAAGCGATTCGCTCAGGCGAGATCGAACGACTCGTGGGCGTCGGTTTCGACACAGTTCTGAAACGAGGCTACGGTGGCAACATTCTCAGCGTGCTCTATCCCAAAATACGCTGGGATGAGGCTCCCGAATGGCTTGTCGAGAATCTAATTGACGTCGAGAAAGCGTGGCTCGAATCATCCGGACAGCCGTCTTTTTACAGCGTCCTTATCTGCACACCAAGGCGAGGTTTGAGCGGCGTTCTGGCGAAATCTCACCTCGCCATACGGCCTCTCCTGATGGGGATGCGTTATCAGTTCCTCCTTCGGAAACGACTCGGGAAGTTTCAGAGGAGTCTGGCGGCGCTGGTGCGTTTTCTCGAAAGGTATGGAGAACAAGGCTGGCCGTCACGAATTCGTCTCTGGATCGGAGAGCTACAGCAGTACCGGCAGGTCGTCGACGTGACAAAACTAATCGGCGTGATCGAGCAGATCCGAGATGCGACCCTGGCTACGGACGCCATGTTCGGAGGCCTCTATCTCCCTTTCGAGGATAAAACACTACGCATTCCATCAAAGGAGGAAGAATTCGTCGCCAATCACGGCCTCCAGAAGTTGTCGCTCGGATTGCGCTCCGAAAGCGAGTGTCTCCTCGAGGATTTTCGTTCTGCGATCGTCGGACACTACGGAAAATAAGGCCGTTGAGAACGCCGAGGGTCGATCAGCTGGCGACTTCCGCGGAGCGCTTGCGCGGCTTGCGGGTGGGACGTTCCGTCGTGGGTGTCGACCCGATCACGGTCCAGTCGACTTTGTTGATCTGAACCGGTTCTTCGGCCGGCCACAGTTCCACGGGAATGTAGTAGTAGCCATCGCCGAGGATTCTCGCCTTGATGGCCAGGTCACGCATGCTCTTGCAGAGCCCGGCCTTGCCACGAATTGCCCGGCGCTCGACTACCACGCCGGTCCGCTCGCCCGAGCCCTGATACACACTGATTTCTGCACACACCGAATTTACCAAAGCGTTACTCCTTTGACCTGCACCTTTGACCTGCCTGTGACCTGCACTTTGACCAGCACCATAGCAAGATTTGTTCCGTTCACCGAATGCTGCTGAGAACGCTGCACTTCGGGCTGCCTGAGGTGGTTCGAACGTCCGCAGCTACCGCTGTTCGAGTAGACACTCGGCGTGGCGGTTGAACCTTGTGATTTTCGCGTCAATCCCGGCGCCGGAAGGAGTTTGGATCTTTGTAACACCCATCGAGAATTGAGTTGCCCGGCCTCTCGTTGGAAGCATTGGAACCTCAATGGCAAACGTAGCCCTGAGTCTCGCGACCAACGTCGACGGTGACTTCTTCGTCGACTCTACCTGCATCGATTGCGATGCCTGTCGCGTCATTGCGCCTGCGGTATTCGCAGAGTCCGGGGATCAGTCCGCCGTCGTTCGGCAGCCCGGGACCGCCGGCGAGGTTCTGGCTGCCGAGAAGGCGCTGCTCTCCTGTCCCACGGCGTCGATTGGTACGCGGGTGAAGCGTCCCATGGCGGCGGCGCTCTCGGCCTATCCGGAGCCGCTGGACGGTGAAGTCTATTTCTGCGGCTTCACGTCAGAAAAATCCTACGGAGCCCTCAGTTATTTGATCGTGAGACCCGAGGGAAACGTCTTGATCGACTCGCCGCGCTTCAGTGGTCCTCTCGTCAGAAACATCGAGCGCCTCGGGGGTGTGGCGACGATGCTTCTGACACACCGGGACGATGTTGCCGATCACCAGAAGTACCGTGACTACTTCCATTGCGTGCGGGTACTGCATGCCGACGATGTCACTGCCCGAACCAGCTCGATCGAGCTCAAGCCTTCCAGTCGGGAACCGATCGAGATCGCAGCCGGCATCACCATGATTCCGGTGCCTGGTCACACCCGCGGTCATGCCGTGTTTCTTTACCGCAATCACTATCTTTTCACCGGTGACCACCTGGCATGGAACGAAGACCGCATACAGCTATACGCCTTCCGGAGTGCCTGCTGGTATTCGTGGGAAGAGCAGAAGCGATCGATGAAGTCGCTGCTGCCCTTCTCATTCGAGTGGGTTCTTCCGGGGCACGGCCGGCGGATTCAACTGCCGGCTATGGAGATGAAGCAACAGCTGGAGCGCTGCATTGAATGGATGTGAGGATCCAGGCAGCGTCAGAAATCAGGAGTCGGGTCGCTCGAAAGTCCTACCCTACTTCGTGTTTTTCGGGATGCAAAAGATTAACACGAGTCGCACTACACTCCGCAACATCAATCTGCGAAGCTAGACTCGCCTATATCCCGACTCCTGATTTGTGACGCCGTGAAAGTCCGAAAGTCCTCGGTGCTCCTCGGAGTGGCGACATCCTGTCGCCTGGCCCGGCGGCGTCCCACGCCGCCGGCTCTTGAGTTCGCTCGGTACCGACAGAACGGCGCCGCGGGACGGCGCCGGGCCAGGCGGCAGGGATGCCGCCACTCCGGTTTTCCCCTCTCCCGCAAATCCGGTTTTCGACTTGGGCCGTAAAAGACCTACAATCTAGCCGAACACCCAAAACTGAATAAGCGAGAAACCTCATGGCGACGACCGCAATGACTGACCCTGTCCCGTCCGAGAAGAAAGGCCTGCCCATCGTCAAGATCGTGGTTGGCGTTCTGATTCTGGCCGGCATCATCGTTCTCTTCCGAGTCCTTCCGGTGGCGGACTGGCTCAAACAATTCCAGGCCTATGTCAAAGACCTGGGGGCGGTGGGGTACGTCGTTTACGCATTGGTGTACGCCTTGTGCTGCATCCTGTTCGTACCCGCTTCCGTTCTGACGCTGGGTGCCGGGGCGATCTTCGGACTCGTCGCGGGGACGATCGTGGTGGTCCTGGGAGCGACTCTGGGTGCGACGCTGTCATTTCTCCTGGCGCGGACGGTCATGCGCAAGAAGATCGAAGGGATGACGTCGGGCAATGCAAAGTTTCAGGCCCTCGACAAGGCGATTGCGAAAGAGGGAGCGAAGATCGTTTTTCTGATTCGTCTCTCTCCGGTGTTTCCGTTCACCTACATCAATTATGGCTTTGGACTGACGGGCGTGAAGACGGTGCCATACATTCTGGCGACACTCTTCGGCATCATCCCCGGGACGTTCGCGTTTGTATATATCGGAAATGCTGCGGCAGGGGCAGCGGCTGGAGGGGCGAGTCACGCCAAGACAATCATCAACATCGTGGGAGCGATCGCCACGCTGCTCGTCACCATCGTCGTGGCAAAGGTCGCCGCCAATGCCATCAAGAAAGCCGGGGTCGATGAGACGCCCGCGGCAACACCTCCTGCCGCCACTCAAACCCCATAGCTGGCTCTCCTGCTTGCGTAATCGACCCTCGGAGGCTTCATGACCAATCCGCTTTGTGAGCTCCTGAAAGCAGGCCAGAGCGTCTGGTACGACCAGATGCAGCGCTCGCTTCTGTCCGGTGGCGAGCTGAAGAAAATGATCAAAGATGATTGTCTCCGCGGCCTCACCTCGAATCCTACGATCTTCGAGAAGGCGATCGGTGGAAGCACCGATTACGACGAGCTCATTCGCGCAATGGCCTCGAAACAGAAGAGCACCGAAGAGATCTACGAGGCGGTCATCGTCGACGATCTGGGCCAGGCCGCCGACATCTTCCGGAGCGTCTACGACAATAGTGGCGGGATGGACGGCTTCGTCAGCCTGGAGGTCAATCCGACCCTGGCCCGCAATGCCTGGGGCTCCATCGAAGAGGGTCTGAAGTACCGCCGGAAACTCGACCGACCAAACGTAATGATCAAAATTCCGGCGACGAGCCAAGGCCTGATTGCCATCGAGGAGCTGACCTCGGCAGGTGTGAACGTGAACATCACGCTCATCTTCTCGCAGGCCGTCTATCGGAAGGTGATCGACGCCTTCATGCGGGGGCTGGAACGCCGGGCCGACCGCGGCGAGCCGGTCGGGGAGATCTCGTCGGTGGCCAGTTTCTTTGTCAGCCGCATTGACGCCAAAGCCGATGGGCAGATCGAGAAGCGCATCAGCACCGCTACCTCAGAAGAGGAAAAGAGCAGCCTGAAGGCGCTGCTCGGGAAAATAGCGATCGCCAATGCCAAAGTCGCCTATCAGATTTTCAAAGAGGAGTTTGGCAGCGCCCGATTCAAGAAGCTGCAGGATCGTGGGGCCACTCTTCAGCGCCCGCTGTGGGCGTCCACGGGAACGAAGAACAAGAACTACAGTGACGTGCTCTACATCGAGCAGCTCATCGGCCCCGACACCGTCAACACGATCCCGCCGGCCACGTTCACTGCCTTCCGCGATCACGGAAAGGTGATCGCGACACTCGAGGATGACGTGCAGGGAGCGATCAACACCCTAAAGGAGTTCGCCGCCCTCGGCTTCAGTCTCGACGACATCACCAGCGAGCTGACCGAGGAGGGCGTCGAATCGTTCTCGAAATCGTTCGCTTCGCTACTGGCAACGATCGAAGGCCGCGTCAGCGCGGCCATGGCCAAATAGCGTCGTTGGACTCACGTCTTGTGTGGCACAGGCACTCTTGCCTGTGTGTCGGCCGTCGAGGCCGACTTTCCCGTGACTCGTCGCAGGAACACCGCGGCTCGACGCCGCGGCACACAGGCAAGAGTGCCTGTGCCACACAAAAGACGTCCCTATCCGTGTCATAATCGGCGCTCCCAAAAACCTACAATTGAACAGGAGTGACAATGAGCGCGAATCCTCCTCTGGCGAAGTTCGGCATGATCGGCCTTGGTGTCATGGGCGAGAACCTGGCCCTCAACGTTGCAGACCACGGCTTTCCCGTTTCTGTCTGGAACATGGAAGGCGAGTGGGTGGACCGCTTCATCAACAAACATTCTTCCGGACGCCAGCTCACTGGCACCAAGACGTTCGCGGACTTTACGAAGTCCCTCGAGCGTCCGCGCAAGATCATGATGCTGATCAAGGCCGGCAACCCTGTCGACCTGACCATCGACGCCATCAAGCCCTTCCTGCAGGAGGGCGACATTCTCATCGATGGTGGCAATTCCTGGTTTAAAGACACACAAGAGCGCGAGGCCCGTTGTAAAAAAGATGGCCTCAACTTCTTCGGCTGCGGCGTGTCCGGCGGTGAAGAGGGTGCTCGTAACGGTCCGTCGATGATGCCGGGCGGCCATCGCGAGGCTTACGAAAGCGTGCGGCCGATCTTCGAGGCCATCGCCGCGAAGACCGATTCGGGTGCCTGCGTCGCCTACTGCGGGCCCGATGGTGCCGGTCACTTCGTGAAGATGGTTCACAACGGGATCGAGTACGGAGACATGCAGCTGATCGCCGAAGCCTACGACCTCCTTCGTAATGTACTGGGTCTCGACGATAGTCAACTTGCGGACGTCTTCTCGAAATGGAACGAGGGGCCTCTGGAATCATTCCTCATCGAGATCACGTCGAAGATCTTCAGGGTCAAGGATCCCGAGACCGGGAAACCGCTCGTCAACCTGGTCATGGACAAGGCCGGACAGAAGGGCACTGGCAAATGGACGGCCCAGGTGGCTCTGGACCTCGCCGTGGCCATCCCGACCATCGCATCGGCAATCGACGCTCGCGTCATGTCGAGTCTGAAAGACGAGCGTGTCAAAGCCAGTCAGAAATTGAAAGGACCCGGCACGAAGCCCCCCAAAGACGAGTTGACGCGACTCATCCAGGATGTCCACGATGCCTTGTACGCTTCGAAGATCTGCGCCTACGCGCAGGGTATGAGCCTCATTCATGCCGGGTCGAACGAGTTCAAGTGGAACATCAATCTCCGCGAGATGGCCAGGATCTGGAAGGGCGGCTGCATCATCCGGGCGCGCTTTCTCGACTCGATCATGCGCGCCTATGAGAAAAACGCCGACCTTCCCAACCTCATGCTCGACGATGAGTTCGCGGGATCGATCGAGAAGTCGCAGCAGGGATGGCGTCGAGCCCTGAATCTGGCGCAGTCCGTCGGCGTGCCGGCACCGGCAATGTCAGCGAGTCTGGCCTATTACGATAGCTACCGGACTGCAAACCTTCCGCAGAATCTCACTCAGGCCCAGCGCGACTTTTTTGGGTCGCACACCTACGAGAGAATCGACAAGCCGCAGCAGGGCTTTATCCACACCGACTGGGTCTCGCTGCTGAAGTAGGCAGCCAACTCGCCTTCAGCCGGGATTTGTCTTTCAGGGGCCGCCGATGTCTGGCGGCTTCTCTTTTTGCTACCGGACCTCATGTAGGGCCGCACGGCGTGCGGCCGGTACCTATGGCCGGCGCGCTCAGGCGAACGCTGATACGATTCGCCGGTGAGGTGTTTGTCGACCTTCTTCATCGTTGTTTTCCTGACGCTCTGCCCCAGCTTCTGCTTTCGGGAGCATCCGCGTTACTTCGTCCCGGCATTTTTCGAACCAGTCACCGGAGCGAATGGCTCGACGTGGTCGACGGAGCTCCATTTGCAGAACACCGGGAACGTTGAGCAGACGATCCGATTCCGGCTCTTCCCTCATTCCGGGGTCCGCTGTTCGGTGGATTCGGTATTGATGAGAACCGGGGAGGAAAAAATTCTAACCTCTCTCGGCTGTCACTCCATCGATGGAAAGAGTGAGCAGCTCCTTGCAGCGATCGAGATCCTCTCGGGTGCTGACGTTCAAGTGTCGGCGCGCATCCTTCAAACCGTCGGAGGCGTGACCAGACTCATGGCCACGGAAGATGTGCTGGCGAGAACCAACCTCTATGCGCATCGCCGCCGGATCAGGCTGGCCACAGTCGAGCGCCGTCACAGTATCGGACTCGTCAACCCAAGCTCCGTGGCGATTGCCATTCGCCTGCAGCGTAGCGACAAGCTCGAGGCGCAGCAGGTCATTCTAGCCCCAGGTTCCTCGGCCCAGCTTTTCAATTTCCTCGCCGGCGCTGCTGCGAAGGACGTGACGCTGACCGCGACTTCTGAAGGTGCGTTCTATCTCTACGATTCGGCCATCGAGGTGCAGACCGGCCGTCTCACGCTGACGCCGGGCGATACGCCCGATTGATGCAAGGGTCTGTCAGCCGGGAGCTCGTATTTCCTCTCTAACTCCACGCCTCCCGCGGTGGATGACGATCAGGGCGACGATCACCATGAGCGTTAGGGCTGTAATGGCCCTGCCCCATACGAAGGCCCTGGGAAGATAATGGAGGTCGACCTCCTGATCGCCGGCATCGAGGTGAATCGCCAGCAGCGTATGGTCGGCAAAGGTGATGGGAATCGAACGCTTCTTGATCGTCGCCCTCCAGCCCTTCCAGGCCGTCTCCGAGATCACGATCCATGCTGGTGAGTTGAGCCTGGCCCGCACTTTGTAGCCGAGGCCTCTCCTGCTGATCTGCACGCTTCCTGTGCCATTTCTGATATCGGACTGAGTCGTCTGACTCGATGCGATCCAGGCCAGCCTCGAGAAGTCGCAGGCGAGATACATCTGTTCGACCTCGCTCCGGGCAGGAACACCCAGGCGAACATACTCTGGAATGAATGCGCGCGGGATAGTCTGCTCGTTCTCGACGAGCTGCATGCCGGGCGAGGTCGATACCAGCCGCCATCCCGATGGAGTTTGATCATGTTCAGGGATTACGGCGTACCGGACGTTCATGGCGGAGAGGAACGGTCTCTGCAGATCGTCGACGCGGTTGAACCACACTGGCTGGTGGATACACCACAGCGCGTAGGTGTCGCGAAAGCGGGCGAAGGTCATGGCCTGATAACCACGGACGTCTTCGAGAGCATAGTGGGTCGCAATGTTGGGGATGAGCATCAGCCCCTTGGCGACGATCCGGAAGGGCACCTCGCTTTTCGGCAGGCCTGAGAACGACTCGATCGGCGGATAGAAACTCTTGCGCGGAAGCGAAGGGTAAAAGCTGCCTGCTTCGGCGAAGCGTTGCACCAGAGCCAGCGTGAAAAGCGCGACTACGGCCTTTTTGTGATTGCGTATGAAGTAAAGCACCGCGACGAAGAGCGGGATGGGCAGGAGCTCAATCAGGGCATTCCGTGTGATGAACGCTGACGATAGCGACATTCTCTGCATTTCGTTCGTGAGCAGGAGCACCGCGGCGGAGATGAGAGCGGCGACGACCATCAGAACGGTGGCCAGCTCTTTCGAGGAGTCGCGTTGAAGCCAGGTCTCCACGCCTGCCGCGGCAAGGGTGGCAAGGGCGAAGGCGCCGACAAACGTGAGGCGCTCCACGAGTGTGAGCTTGAGAATCGGAACGGTGTAAAACATCCGGACGATCCAGGGAACACCGGCAGCGGCCAGGCAGCCCAGCGCTCCCAACGCGATCAGAATCCACTTGCCCGGCCACCTGCCACGCACCAGGCCATACGCGGCAAGGGCCAGCAGCAGGCCGCCGGGATAGGCCGAGGCAGGCGGGGGAAACAGGGTCTTGACGTTGGCCGTCTCCGCGCCGGAAATGCCGAAGAGAAACGGCATTACGTTGACGAGCAGCGCCTGATTGATGTCGACCATCGATGGCGCTTCGTGAACAACGCTCCGCTCCACGAGGCGCGACGCATACTCCGTCGTCTGAGTCACGGCGTCGAACATCGGCAGCAGATGGATCGCCGCGATCCCCAGAGCCAGAACCCCGGCCCCAACGATGGACTCTGCGATCTTCAGAGTAGGAGCCAGTTCGCGACCTCTCAGATGAAACGCACCGAGGAGAGAAGCCACCACAATGACCTGCAAGGCCGTCTCGGGGTGCCCTGCCAACAGGACGCCTGCCAGGATGAATGCCAGAAGTATGGTGGCCTCCAGGGAGGGTGCGTGGATCAGACGGAGCGCAGCGAAACAGACGAAAGGGAGTAACAGGACGCCCAGGCCAAGCGGTGTCTCGAGAAAGAAGATCACGAATCCGCTGAATGCCCAGGCGATGGCGCCGGTGAAGGCAGCTTCCTCGCCCATTCTCAATTCGCGTACAAAGAGAAACATCCCCAGCGCGGCCAGGAAATACGACAGGGTGGCCGTGAATGTGATCGCCGAGCTCAGTGGGAGCAGGTAGCCGATCACGTACGTCGGGTAGTAGGGCGAGGCCTGGGCAGCTCCCGCCAGAATGTCGCCGCAGAACATGAAGGGGTTCCACAACGGCCACTCGTGGTTTGCGAATGCAAATCGAACGGCGGCTCGCCACGGAATCATCTGTGAGTAGACGTCGGTCTCACTCTTGTTGCCGATCGTCGTGATCCCAACCTGCGATGCCATGGAGCTCAGGGGCTCGGCCTGGTAGGCCAGGTCGGTGGGAGCGTAGATACGGCCGGTGAGAAGCGCTCGACCGGTGAAGAGCAGCGGCAGAAGAAGAAGGGCAGCCGCGAATCGCCTCGAGATCGGCGCCAGTCGCCGGTTCGCGGCGAGCAGGAAGAGGGAGGCGACCAGGAAGTATAGGAGCGCAGCCACGCGGCATTGTTGACTCCAGGGGAAGCGCCGTCAACGGAGATCTGCCTGACGCCGAGGATGTTTCCGCGAACGCCGAAGTTTGGTCATTTCGTGGGCGGCCCGGAGGGCCAGTAAGCTGGTAGCCAGTGGTGAGCGAAGCGAACCACTGGACGCGGGATCATTACGATTCTTTTTTGTAGAGCCCCGGCAGGGGCGCGAGCGATCGACAGAAGAGGGCGTCCAATCGAGGCATCCGGTGGCGGCTTTCGCCCCTGCCGGGGCTCGGTGAAACTTCAAGCAAATGATTGATTCGTGACGTCCTCCAGTGGTTCGCTTCGCTCACCACTGGCTACCAGCTCCGCGGCCCTCCGGGCCTCACACACCGGGCTCCGCCCGGTGCCGGAACGCCCTCGGCGTTCGTTCACATCCTCGGAGATGTCCACACTCCGATGATGCGGAGCGACGGTCTGCAAACGAAAGGGCGGCCTCGCGGCCGCCCTGACAATTCGCTGCAGTTGGAATTACTGTTTGCTCAGGAGCTGCTCCCACTCGGTGTGGATGAAGTCACCGGTTGGAGCGTCGGTGCGCTGGTAGGTATGCGAGCCAAAGAAGTCGCGCTGCGCCTGGGTGAGGTTCAGCGGCAGGTTGGCGGACCGATACATGTCGAAGTAGGCGAGACTAGCGGCCATGGCCGGAACAGGAACGCCCTGCATGATGGCCGTCGAAACGGCCAGCCGCCAGTTGGGTTGCGCCTTCTCGACCCAGGCCTTGAAATCGGGATCGAGCAGAAGGTTCGGCAGATCGGGACGACGGACATATGCCTGCTTGATCATGTCGAGGAACTGCGCGCGGATGATGCAGCCGCCCTTCCAGATGCGGGACAGCTCACCGAGATTGATGTTCCATTTCCATTTCTCGGAACCGGCGCGGATGAGATTCATGCCCTGGGCGTACGAGCAGATCTTCGAGGCATACAGGGCGTCGCGGATGGCGGCGATCATGGCCTTCTTGTCGCCGGTGTACTTGGTGTCGGGGCCTTTGATCTGCTTGCTGGCTTCCACGCGCTCGTCTTTGCGTCCGGAAAGCGTGCGTGCGTCGACCGAGGCATTGATGGTCGGGACGATGATGCCGAGATCCAGCGCGACTTCGCTCGTCCACTTGCCGGTGCCCTTCTGACCCGCTTTGTCGAGCACCATGTCGACCAGAGGCTTCTTCGATTGCGGATCGGTGACCCGCAGAACCTTGCCGGTGATCTCGATGAGGAACGAGTTCAGGTCGCCCTTGTTCCACTCGTCGAACACGTCGGCCATCTCCGTGGCGCTCATGCCGAGGAGATTGCGCATCATGTCGTAGGCCTCGGCGATGAGCTGCATGTCGCCGTACTCGATGCCGTTGTGCACCATCTTCACGAAATGGCCGGCGCCGCCGGGTCCGACATAGGTGACGCAGTCGCCGTCGCCGACCTTCGCAGCGATCGCTTCCCAGATTGGCTTGAGCTCGTTGTAGGCCTTCTCATCGCCACCGGGCATGAGGCTCGGACCCCACAGTGCGCCGGTCTCTCCGCCGGATACGCCGGAGCCAATGAAGTTCAAACCCTCGGCTTTCAACGACTTCTCGCGACGTTCGGTGTCAACGAAGAAGGAGTTGCCCCCGTCGATGATAATGTCGCCCTTGTCGAGGTAGGGCTTGATCTGATCGATGGTCCAGTCGACCGCCTCGCCTGCCTTCACCAGCAGGATCATTTTGCGGGGACGTTCCAGCGACTTGACGAACTCCTCGGGCGATTTGGTCGGGATGACCTTCTTGCCCTTGGCGCGAAGGATGAAGTCGTCGACTTTCTTCGGATCGCGGTTGTAGACGGAGATCGGAAATCCATTGCGCTCGATGTTCATGGCGAGGTTCTCGCCCATCACACCGAGGCCGATCATTCCGATCTTGCCCATTAGCTTGGTCTCTTCTGGCATGTTCTGTCCTCTCTTTCCGTGTTGAAACGTTACTGGTTTTGAAATGGGACGGCCTGCCTGGGGAACTGATTGAGCCTCAGAGAGGTCGTGACGTTTTTGCCTGGATCGTCACCAAACGCATCGCGATCGCATCGCGAGCCGGAGCCGGTCGCGCAGCGTGCTGCATCGCGAAGATATATGCGCCTTACCATGACCTATGGATTTGGTGAGGGGGGATTATATTCTTTTGAAATTTTTCGTGCGAAAAATCCGTGAAAAATCGGTAGGGCGGCCGGCAAGGCGAAATTCGGGCCTGTCGGGGGTGGGGAGTTATAGAGCAGGTGGCGATAGCAACGGGCAAATTTATCGCCGGCTCGGGCGCACGTTTCTTTTGCTGTCATCCCGAGCAAGGGCGGGTGGGTGTGAGGGGCGAGGGACCTCGCGACCGACGAACGATGTGAGTTGTAGGGCTGCTGATCGCCCTTGCGAGAGCTGATTGATTCCACATCGTTCGTCGCTTGCGAGGTCCCTCGCCCCTCCC
>DASZZV010000050.1:0-11496 GCA_035544835.1 Thermoanaerobaculia bacterium | reverse complement strand
GGATTGTTTGAAAGATTTCTCGGCATCGGAGTAGCTGCCCTTGTGAAACTGCTTCACTCCCCGTTTTGCGCTGGCCTCTGAGTTGGTCTCCCGCCAGAACCGACCGAGCGAACCCCAGGAAAAGAGACTGATCAGCGCCATGAGCGTGAGCGTTCTCATTCGGCGCCTCTGTTGGCGATCGAGGCAAGGAAGAACATAGCTATGGAGAAACCGAGCGGCCACTGATACCGGTCGATCGGAATACGAGATTGACGTTCCTGAGCTTTGTTTCCGGCGCTCACCGTAAGCTGTTCGTCCATGGTGTTCAGGCTGGCCTCGGCGAACGGATTCACATAGGCACGACCGCTGGTCCGGTGGGCGATCATGGCCAGAGTATCGGGATGTGCCGCCGTCACCACGACCTGCCCGTCCTCGTCATGGAGCTGGGTGCCTTCCGCGGGAATCGTAGCGCCACTCGGCGATCCGATCAGAATCGTGGAGACGCGGATGCGGCGTTGAGTTGCCAGGCCAATCGCCTTGTCGAGGCCGTCTCCACGATCCTCACCATCGCTGATCAACATCACCTGAACAGGTTGATCGCCTAACCCATCAGCGAGGTGGATGGCGTGGGTGAGGGCAGCCCCCAGATCCGATCCCGGCTCCGACATCTCTCCCGGCTCAACGGAGTCGAGCATCGTCTCGAGAGCTGAAGTGTCGGTCGTCAGTGGGCAGGCCGTCTCTGCGCTTCCTTCAAACAGGACCAGGGCCACTTTGCCGTCGAAGTCGTGAATGAGACGCTTCGCTACGGCCTTCGCCGCCGTTAAACGCGACGTGCCGATGTCTTCGGCAGCCATGCTCAGCGAGGTATCGAGCACGATGATGCGGTTCCCCTGAGAGGACTCGATCGACCTGATCTCGTAGCCGTACTGCGGACCCGCCAGTGCCGCTACTGCCAGCAGAAAGGCGAGAAAGAGAAAGGCAGCACGGACGGGACGCGCCAGATTGGCAATCCCACGAAGCCGCTCGGAGATAAAGCGCGCGGCGGCGCGTCTTCGCCGTCGTTCTGTAGCGACGAGCAGGGCAAGGAGAAGCGGCGTCAGAATTGCCGTCCACAGCATCAGCGGGTCGCGAAAAGTCAGGCCGGCAGTCGGAACCATATGGTCTCTCCGAGTAGAACGGCAGTGAAGAGAAGAGCGAGACCGGTCGCTAAAGGCCTCGGATAGAGATCTTCGATCCTTCTCGATTTCGGTGCCGCGAGATTCGTTTTCTCCAGCAGGTCGATCCGGGCAAAAACAGATTGCAGAGTATCGGCGTCGGTCGCTCTGAAGTAGCTGCCATTGGTGCGCCGGGCAACTTCAGAGAGCATCTCTTCATCGAGATCGGCGCGAATGGTCTGGTACACCGTCTCGATCTCACCGGTGAGACGATTCTGCATTTTTACCGGCACCGGCACCTCTCCCTTGCTACCGACGCCAATCGTGTAGATCTTCATTCCGAAGCGGGCCGCCACATCTGCCGCCGTCAACGGCTCGATCGATCCGGCGTTGTTGACGCCGTCGGTGAGCAGGATGATCACGCGAGTGTGCGCTTTCGATCCGCGAAGGCGATTCACGGAGGTAGCGATGGCGTGACCGATGGCCGTCCCGTCACCGTTCTCCCCTATCTGTGCTTTTTCCAGCACCTGCTGGGCGACGTCACGATCGAAGGTGATCGGCACTCGGGTGACGGCACGAGCACCGAATGTGACGATGCCGATCCGATCGTTCTCGCGTCCCTTGATGAACTTTGCGATCAGGTCGCGGGCGACGATGAAGCGGTTCCGAGGACGGAAGTCTTCCGCGGCCATACTCCCGGAAGCGTCGAGGGCAATGACAATGTCGATGCCGCGGCGTTCATCGGAGTAACTCCGGACGCGCTCAGGTCGCGCCATCGCCAGGATCAGCGCCGACAAGCCGAGCACGGTGAGTGTCAGCGGAATCCAGGCAAGAAGGGAACGAAGACCGACCCGCCTTCCTGCAAGCGAGAGTGAGGAGATCTGAAAGGCGGCGAAGGCATGGTTGCGATCGATGGCAACGATCCACAGCCGCAACGCCACGAGCGCCAGAAGCAGCAGCCAGATCGGTGAGCCCAGCGCGATCACGCGGCGACTTCCTCTGCCGGCGTGGCCCGCACCAGCGACCGGGCCGACGACGCAATCACTTGATGGTCATCACGCCGCCTCGATTTCCCGGAAAACTTCACCCAGTCTCCTTCGTTCAAGATCGTTTGTACGAGCGACGTCTCCGGAGCCGGAGCATAGGAAGAAAGTCGCGCCAGTAGCTCTGAGGTCGTGAGCTCGGTACCGAGAGAGGCATCTGTCCGCGCGAGATAACGGCGAACGGCTTCCGCCAGCTCAACCCATCTGGAGTCGCTCCTCTCGCCCCTCGCAATCCTGTCGAGCGCTCGAATCATCTCCGCATCGGCCGGGAGTGACGGTTCGTCGATCTCAACCGGAATAGAACGCGATCGTCGCGCGGCAAAGAAAAGCAGACCCCATGACAGGACTGTGATCAACGCGGCCGCTGCGAGAATCTGACGCGGTCGCGAGAGAGGAGCAATCATCCGCGGCGGCTTGAGAGGCGCCGGCTGGAACTGGTCACCCTTTTTGAGGACCGACTCGATCGGCACGCTGATTGTCTCTGTGACCGGCACCTGCCCCGGCCGGCTGAAACGCGCCGAGAGTGAGACCGGCCCAGGCTTGAAGGAACGAATCGTCACTCGATTCCCGGAGATGGCCAGCAGTTCGAAGTCAGTCGAAGGGTCCACGCTCACAACTGTTCCCGCGGCGATGGGCAACTCGACGACTACTGAGTCACCTACGGTCGGATGAAGCGGGATCGACCGGACCGCCGGGAGAAGCGAGAGGAAGAGAAGAAGCGAAATCATCGGGATCTCTGCACGCGGCGCTCGAAGAAATGCAACAACTCACGCTCGTAGGGAACTCCTGTCGAGATCGGAAGGGCGTCGATGTCGATCCGGCGAAAAGAGTCGCTCAGAAAACGGTCGCGGAGCATGGCGTTGGCAGCGACGCGATTGTTGCGGAGGTCCACGAGGGCCCGCCGTCCGCTCTCCGAATCCACCAGCGACACCAGTCCCTGATTGGGAAAATTCTCCTCCCTCGGATCGAGGATGACCAGTCCAATCACGTCGTGACGGGAGTTGAGCTGCTGCAGCGGTTTCTCGAAACGGGCATCCAGAAAATCAGAGATAAAGATGATGACGGTCCGCTTCACCAGTACACGCCGCAGGAACTCTGAAGCGTTTTCGAAGCTGGCCGCACCGCGCGTCTGACGGGCCGCCAGGATGGCCCTCTTCATCATGGCCTGGACATGCGCGCGCCCTCGCCGCGGTGGAATGTAGTGATGAGCTGCGTCGGAGAAGAGCAGCAGACCGACGCGATCGTTGTTCTCCATTGCGGCGAAGGAGATAACGGCCGTCAGCTCCAGAGCCAGATCGCTCTTGCGACGATCCATCGAACCAAAGTTCATCGATTGCGAAACGTCGATGGCGACGACTACGCCGAGGTCGCGCTCCTCGACGAACTGCTTCACGTGTGGAACCGCTGTTCGCGCCGTCACGTTCCAGTCGATGGTGCGAATGTCATCGCCGGGCTGGTACTCGCGAACCTGTGCGAACTCGATCCCGCGGCCATGAAAAGCGGCGTGATACTGACCGGCGAAGCCGGCTCGGATGAGCCTGGCCGTGTGAATTTCCAGCTCCCGCATTCGCTTGAGGACGGGAGGGAGCGCGGCTGCCGGCTCCTGCCGCCGGAAAAAGCGCATCATCACGGCACCGGAACGACGCTCAACAGCTGGTCGATGATCTGAGACGCCGTCACCTGTTCCGCTGCCGCTTCGTACGTGAGAATCAGGCGATGTCGCAGCACATCATGAGCGACGGATTTCACATCCTCGGGGATGACGAAGGCACGCCCTTCCAGAAAGGCGAAACCCTTCGCGGCGTGAGCCAGTGCCAGCGTGGCACGTGGTGAGGCGCCGAAGGCGATCTGATGCGACAACGATTGCAGCTTGTGCTCAGCCGGTTTGCGAGAGGCGTTCACTAGTTCGACGATGTAGCGGCTGATCCGTTGATCGAGATGAACGATTGAGACGAGGTGTGAGATGCCGCGCATATCGTCGAGCGACACCACATGGGAAGGCGCAACCTCAGGACGATTGGGATCGAGGTACATCTGAAGCATCCCCTCTTCCTCTTGCCTGGTCGGATAGTCGACCATGACCTTCATGACGAAGCGGTCTACCTGGGCCTCGGGGAGAGCGTATGTTCCCTCGTGCTCGATCGGGTTCTGCGTGGCAATGACGACGAAGGGATCGGGCAGACGATAGGTCTGGTCGCCAATGGTAACCTGCCGCTCCTGCATGGCCTCGAGAAGCGCGCTTTGAACCTTGGCCGGGGCGCGGTTCACCTCGTCGGCAAGCAGGAAATTCGTGAAGACCGGTCCGAGCCGCGCATTGAAGCGACCACCGGCCGGATCGAAGATGAGCGTGCCGGTCACGTCGGCGGGCAGGAGATCGGGAGTGAACTGCACCCGCTTGAACGCGCCGTCCATGGCCTGCGCCAGAGTTTTCGCCACCAGAGTCTTGGCCAGACCGGGAAGACCTTCGACCAGAACGTGGCCGCGAATCAGAAGGGCGATGATCAGGCGATCCACCAGCCGCCCTTGACCAACGACGACGCGAGCGACCTCGGCACGCAGCCGGCGTACGGTTTCATGAGCCTGAACGATGTCGGGGGCGACGTAAGGATCGATGGTCATAGAATCATCCGGCGATGGTCTGCTCGATTCGCTTGCGGAGCTCCTTCTCGGAGACTGCGCCTACGATTCGGTCGACGGCCGCACCTTCCTTGAAGAAAAGCATGGTCGGCACGCTCATGACACCGTGACGGGCAGCCAGCGACGGCGTCTTGTCGATGTCGACAGAGTAGACATTCAACTTGCCCTCGTACTCGGTGGACAATTTACGCATCACCGGCAGCATCGCCTTACATGGACCGCACCACTCAGCGCCAAAATCGACCAGGACGATTCCGCCGCCGACCAGGTTGTCGAATTCTTTCTCACTGACTTCTTGCATGTTGGGATCCTTTTAGCTTCTAGCTTCTAGCTTTTAGCTTCTAGCTGGTTGCTGGTTGCTGGTCGTGATTCTGAATCATAGTGGGGTGCCGGGAGAATGGCGACCGAGAGTATAAAGAGCCCTGAGCTTGAAACCATTCTCATCTTTTAAAGCCCGTATGAGTTTTCTTCACAGCCCCGTAGGGGCGTTTGAGAATAGCCCAGGACGAAGTCCTGGGGTCGATCGATCGAAGGTAGTGCGAGCCCCGGAGGGGCGATTGAAGGTTCCAGTCAATCGCCCCTCCCGGGGCTCGTACCTCTCTCGAAGCAATCCAAACACCCCTACGGGGCTAAAAGCAACGAGCTATCCAGAAGCTAGAAGCTATCAAACATAACGCCAACACCGGAGGCCCGCATTGTCACAATCACCCGACACCCGACACCGGCCCCAGAAGAAATGGGGACAGAACTTCCTCCGAAATCCGGGAGCGGTGAACCGGATCATCGAGGCTGTCTCGAAATGCGACGGCGTCGAGATTCTGGAGATTGGTCCTGGCGAAGGCGTCCTGACCCGGGAGCTCGTCAAGCTGGGACGCAGAGTGACGGCCATCGAGATCGACACCAGCCTCATCGAGCGCCTGCGCCAGGCCGTTCCAGATGCTTCTCTGGAGATCGTCAACGCGGATGCAACAACCGTCCCCCTTCCTGCCGAGCCGTTTTGTGCAGTCGGCAATCTGCCCTACAACGTCGCCACTCCTATTATTCGACGGGTGATCAGCGCGGAAGGTTGCAGGTTGGGCGTCTTCATGGTGCAGAAGGAGGTCGCCGACCGAATGGTGGCTCAGGCAGGAGACGATGCGTACGGCTTCCTCACGCTGTTCGTGCAGATGTTCGCGACGGCGAGAATCCTGCTCGTGCTCGAGCCAGGATCATTTCACCCGCGACCCAAAGTCCGAAGTGCCGTCATCATCCTGACGCCGGCGAGGCCGGACCTTGCCACAAATCGCGATGAACTTGTCACCCTCATCTCGCGTTCCTTTCAGATGCGGCGCAAGAACCTGCTGAACAATCTCACCGGCTACAAGGGCCTGGGGAGAACGGAGGTAGCCGAGCTAATCGAGGAAGCGTCGCTGCTGGCGACGGGTCGGGCCGAGGAGATGTCGCTCCAGCAGTTCGACAGGCTGGCTGAACTTATCGAGCGGCGCGCCGGCGCGCCGGCGCGATGAGATCGAGGGCCCCGGAAAGGGTCGATATCTCGTTCCCGCTCTTCACGAAAACAACGGCCGAGCCGGGGGTCGCATCGACGGCGACCTTGAAGGTCGCATAAATGTAGTTCGAGCCGTACTGGAAGTCTGAGACTCGTACGATACCGGGATTGCTCGTTTCGAAGGTCGTCATGCCACTGACGAATCCGTCGCCTCCGACGGCGATGTTCATCGTCCCGCCGGGGCTCAGTCGCACCGCGGTCGTTCCGAGCTTCACATCCGGCGTTCCGGCAGCGAAAACTCCGACCCAGCGAGGATTGAGCGTTGCAGGAGGGCCGTCGATGCGGATGGTGTTCACATCCCGAACCCCTCCCGGAGCGACATCGACAAGCACATTGTCGGGCAGAAACTGAGTCCGGAAACTCGAGTTGCGTCCTGCCTGAAAAACGCCGGAGAGATTACGCATTTCGACCGGGCCATCGAGCGGCTCGGTATAGATGCGATACTTCCCTGCAGGCAGCCCCTTCAGAGAGTAGCGACCGCTGTGGTCGGTCAGAGCACTCGCCGTCGCGATTCCCTTGTCGTTGATAGCGACGACCTGGGCTCCGAAGATCGGACCGTTGGAGTCGTCGATCTCTCCCCGAATTGTGGCTCTGGGCGCGGTGGAGGCGCGAGGGTACAGCGTTGCCATAGCGATCCGATCGTCACTGTCGAGGGCCGTGGCGCCCTGCGCGGCGACATAGGGATACATGATGGAGGAGATGATTGCCGAGTGATCCAGACCGAGGAAATGACCGACCTCATGCTCGACGAGGCTCAGCAGTGAATAGCCATCGACCCTGGCTTTCGTATCGACTTGAATGTCAGCCTCGCGGATCGCACCGCTGTCGTCGAACCACGTGGTGGTGTAGGCGATGAAACCACTGTCCTTGAAGAGATCGTCGGCGATCGAGACGATGTTGGCTTTGTCTTCCTTTGCTGCGCTTGACTTGATCCCGTCGAACTGGAATCGCACCTGCGTGTCATCGCTCACCCAGGCATCGAAGGAGCGCTCAATTTCGCCCTGTCCGCCACTCATGGCCGCAATCCGCGCATCGATTGAGTAGTGCAGAGGGAAGGAACCCTCAGCCCAATAAAGCGGCGTCGGCTTTCCGTTGACGGAGTAGGTAAGCCTGGTGGACGCATCGACCGAGCCGGTCAAGGCGATGAGGGTGCCGCAGATTATGAGGATTTTTCTCAAGGGGACGGTCGCTCCGAGTAAAACGTCAGGCAATAAGACTGAGTAGCAACCTAAGTGCCATAAATAACTTAGACAGCCAGCTAGCAATTCCCTCTGGGCCTGTAAGTCCGATTTCCTCACATGGTTTTTGATATTGGAAGCCGATCGTGTTGCTTCGCGCGTGAGAAATGCGAGCCCATGGTCTCCGCGGAGGGATGCGTAGGGCCGCACGGCGTGCGGCCGATACCATCGCCGCGGGAAACAACGTTCAGCGTGAACCGCGGTTGGTGTGGAGCTACCGAAGATACCGGCCGCACGCCGGGCGGCCCTACGCTGAAGCATTCGGGGTTTGTGAATTAATGGGAAGAAACCAGACGAGAAAAGAGCTGCTATACCTGCCGGCTGTCTTTCAGTTCGGCAATCAGATCGATCTCCACTGGAGCATTCATCGGCAGTTGCGCCACGCCAACCGTGCTTCGGGCCGGTTTGTGGGATCCGAAGTACTCGGCGTAAATTGCGTTCAGCGCCTGGAAATTGGCCAGATCGGAAAGATACACCGTCGCTTTCACGACGTCGTCAAAGCCGGCACCGGCAGCGGCCAGAACGGCCTCGAGATTCTTGAAAACGCGACGCGCTTTCGTATCAAAATCCCCCTCGGCGAGTTTTCCAGTCGTTGGGTCGAGCGGTATCTGCCCTGAGGTGTAGATGGTTGTTCCCCGCCTTACGGCTTGAGAGTAAGGGCCGATCGCCCTGGGAGCGTCGTCGGTGGCGAAGTAGTGCATGAGAATCTCCTTCTGTGGAAATGAACGCTGCGGGAGGCCGCGAGGCGGAGTATAAGACGGGTGCCACTCCTCCCCTTTGTTATAATTTCGCAGGTTCTCAAAGAAGATAAGCGAGTTTGAATGACATATCCGGGCAATGCTTCGCTGCCGTCAGAAGTTCGTGAACGCGTCATTTCGACGTTTCGCCAAACCCTGGTCCTCTACAAGCAGGGTCGCAATGAAGAGGTCGCTGCTGGATGCGACCTCCTCCAGAAAATGGATCCTCTTTTTGATCCTGCCAGGAAATTGATGGACAAGGTGCGGAATCCATCAGCACCTATTGATGTGGACAATCTCCTTCCCTCGGATGGCGGCAATCCCAGGCTGGACGAGGCCCGCGGCGCTTTGGGGAACCGCGACTTTCCGAAGGCGATGGATATCTGTTCGGAGATCCTGCGCGAGGACTTCGCAAACGAAGAAGCCCAGTCGATCGCGAACGAGGCGCGGGAGCGGGTCGAGGCGGCTCCCTTTGTGGAGCAGTTCGCTCAATCGGCCCGCACGCACCTCGCCAACGGAAATCGGACCGCGGCCGGAACGGCTTTGAATAAGGCTCGATCGCTCGACGAGACCCATCCTCAGGTTCTCGAGGTCGCTCGACTCTTCGAGGGAGTCTCAGAGCCGGCGCCGGCAGCACCGGCCACGAATCCGTTTGCGGGAAGTTTTGCGAGCCCTGCGGCAGGTTCTGCCGACCCCTTCGGGGCGCCACCGGTCGTGGCACCGACCGCCGGGACTACTGCCGGTTTTGATTTTTCCTCGTCCTTTGTCGTCGACACACCGGCTCCAGCAGCGCCGCCGGCATCCACAGCGGCCCCGGCCTCGGACTTCGGGTTCACGTTCGAGGAAGAGCAGAAACCCGACGCCGAGTTAGGTGGTTTCTCCTTCGGCGAGCCTCAGGCACCCCCGGTCGTCTCAAACGTGCAACCGACCGTGGATGCCTCATCGACCTTCGACTTCACGACTGCATCGGTCGATGTCTCTCCTGAGGATCAGCAGAAAATTAGTCACTACCTGACGGAGGGCGACGAAGCTCAAGCCAAGGGGGAGTATCAGAAAGCGATCGATCTCTGGTCGCGGATCTTTTTGATCGACGTTACCAATGAGCAGGCCTCGGAACGTATTGAGAAGGCGCGGACCAGACGCATCGAGATCGATCAGCGCGTAGAAGAGATGGTCGTGGCGGCCACGCTGGCCTACGAGAAGAAGGACTACGACAACGCCCGCCGGAAGTTCGAGGAAGTCCTCAAGCTCGATCCGCACAACTTCAACGCCAACGAATACGTCGAGAAGCTCAACGAGAGAGCGACGCCCGCCGGCTCGCCGCAGATCCCGCAGCCATCTGCGCACCGGCCGGCTAGCGACGATCTTTTCGAGGACGATTTCTCATCCTCCCCGTCTCAGGAGATCCTCGTTCCACCCTCACTCGGGGAAGGGCGGGCGACACCAGTCAAAGGAAAGCTGACCTCGACTCCTACGGCGGCCGTAGCCGCGAATGCCCGACCGAAAAAATCGCCGCCGCTACCTCTGCTTGCTGGAGCCGTGGTCGTGATTCTTCTCGGCGTTGCAGGATACTTTGGCTATTCGAAGATTTTCGGCTCGCGACAGAGCTTCGATCCTGCCGCGACGCAGGCCGCCTTCACCCAGGCGCAGGCTCTGGCCAAAAGGGGCAAGTATGACCAGGCTATCGGCCTTCTGGCAGCAATCAAGCCTGAGGACCCGCAGCATGATCGCGCCCTGGAGATGATCGCCGACCTCAAAAACAAGAAATCCGAGACCGCCGGAATGATCGATGGCCGCCCGGCAGGCCAGGTCTTCGCGGATCTCATCGCTGCCGGGAAAAATGCTTTCGAGACCCACGACTACGTAGCCGCCAAGCAGGCCTTCGAGCGCGCCTCGACCATTCAGCAGTTGCCCAGTGACGCCAGCACGATGTTCTCGAGCGCCACGCAGCAGGTCGCGAAACTCGATGCCGCAAGGGTTCTTTTCAGGGAAGGAAACTACGCGCAGGCCATCGTCGATCTGGAGGGGTTGCAGGTTCAGGATCCGGCCAGCCCCAACATCAAGCAGCTCCTCTCCGACGCTCACTTCGACCTCGGACGGAATGCCCTCGTCGAGGAACGTGTGAAGGATGCTGCCGCCGAGTTCGAGAAAGTCCTGGCCAACAATCCGAATGACGAGATAGCCCAGAAAAGTCATGACCTGGCAGTCAGATACGACAGCCAGGCCAGGGATCTGCTGTATAAAACTTATGTAAAGTATCTGCCGTTGCGCTGACCGCGCTACGCTAGCTCTTGTGAAAAATGCGGGCTAGGGAGGGAGTGAGTGATGGGTACCCGTTTCGATGAGATCGAGCTTCTCAGGCCAATCGACCTGGCAGCAGTTGCAGCGAGCGCACCTGCACTGGAGCAGCTTTCGGTTGGAGCGCCCCTTGAGTCGGCTTCGCGGTTCCGACGTTCCCTCGCTTTCCTGACTGACCTCTCGCTCTTCGTCGCTCTGGCACTGGCGCTGAGTCCCCTGCTGCCGGCGCGAGATCTCTCAATGTCGAATTTCAGCGACTGGGTTCTGCTGTCTGGCTTCGCGGGCTTCGTGCTGCTGGTCTCCTTCTACTATTTTCTTTATTCATGGGTGGTGTGGGGCAAGACGATCGGCGGGGCAATCTTCGATCTCCGGGTGGCCGATGTCTCAGGAGCGCCCATCGACTTCCGTAACGCCGCACGCCGCTGGGCGGGGACGATTCTGGCGGCACTGACGGGCGGACTCGGTTTTCTGATTGCGCTGCTGCCGGGAGCGCGGTCCCTTCCCGACCGGATGTCGGGCAGTCGCTGCTACCTGGTCCGGTGACTCACGAATTGAGAATTGAGAATTGAGAAAGAAAAAAGAGGCAACAAAGAGTGCTTCTGTTCTTTCTCAATTCTCAATTCTCAATTCTCAATTTCGTGCCTATCCCCGCGCCGGAAACCACTGGTACAGAAAGAAGTAGACCAGCACGCCGGTCACGGAGACGTACATCCAGAGGGGGAACGTCACTTTGGCGATGCGTCGATGCTCGGGGACCCTTCCTTTGAGACCGCGACGCAGAGTCACCAGAGCCAACGGCAATATGGTGATGGCCAGCATGACGTGCGTGATCAGGATCGTGAAGTACAGAGGTCTCGACCAACC
>DASZZV010000049.1:0-14635 GCA_035544835.1 Thermoanaerobaculia bacterium | reverse complement strand
GACACCTGGTTTTTCGCCGCCATGGCTCCTGCGGAGTCTGCTCCGACCGCGGACCTCACTGAGGGAGTCGAGCTGATCTGGATCGCGCCGCAAGAGGCGTTGCGAAGACATGCCGCGGGGTCCTTCGCCCTGGTGTTTCCGACCATCAAAAATCTCGAGGCCATCGTACCGTTTGACTCGGCCACGGCGTTCATCGATCGACGACGCGCGGAAACGATTCCGGTCACGCGGCCAGTGATCTTGGTCGACGGAAGGTCAAAGCGTATCGTTCTTCCTGACGAATGATGATCCGCGTGCTTACGGCTGCGAATCCAGGCCCCTTCACGCTGGACGGGACCAGAACTTACCTGGTCGGAGCAACGATCGTAATCGATCCCGGACCCGATCTCGCCACTCACGTCGAGGCTATTCTCGCGGCCCAGCCTGGTCTCACGCACATCCTGGTCACCCACCGTCACCCCGACCACGCGCCTGCGGCGGTGGCACTCAAGGCTCGAACGGGCGCGCGCATCTTCGCACCTCCGGGCGCACTCGATGATGACGTCGTCGATCATCGGCTCGAGGAGGGGGATCAGATCGTTTCAGGTGCGATTTCGCTGCGGACGATCTCGACACCCGGTCATACCCGTGAACACGTTTGCTTTCTCAGCGACGATGGTGCCCTCTTCACGGGCGACACTGTTCTCGGCTTCGGCACCACGACGATCTTTCCGCCTGACGGGAACATGGGCGACTATCTTCGATCCCTTCGCCGCCTTCGTGACCTGGCGCCCCGAGTGATCTATCCCGGGCACGGTCCCATTCGAGACAATGCCGTGGAGCTCATCAGCGAATACATCGCCCATCGCGAACTGCGTGAGCGGCAGATCGAGGCCGAGCTTCGGAAGGGGGCAACTACGGCCCAGGAATTAAGGAAGATGATTTATCCTGATCTCGATCCCGCTCTTCACGGAGCTGCGGAGATTCAGATGAGCGCGCACCTCGAGCACATGCGGTCGAGGGGAGTGGTGGGGCGGGAGGGGTCGTTGTGGAGGATTCGCTGACCCTTTCACCGGAATTCATAGAGATACTCGGAGGCGTCCTCTCCCCTCTCCCCGCCGGGGAGAGGGGAGAGGACTGACCTCGTCAGTTGATTGCGAGATCGCTGGAAATGAGCAACTCCGGGTCTCACCCCAGAATCACCTGCCGGATGAATCGCTTGTTCACAAAGACCGTATCGCCGCCCTCGTGGACGCAGACGAAGTAGTCGTGGGGATCGTTGAGCAGGTCTGAGATCCGGGACTGTCCCACGGGGCGATTGATCTCGAGCATCCCTTCCACGCGCATCCCGTCGATGAGCTCGAGGATGATGCTGGCTTCCTGTATCTCGAAGCTTGGGCCGTCAAGATGCTCGCGCGGACTCTTGACCCAGAGAATCTGCTCGCGGTTCACGATCTTCGGAACACCCTCGCAGCCCATGGGAAAAAACACGCGAGGGCCATTGAGGTACTCCTCGACCAGCTCATAGCCGTTGTGGCGATGGGAGAAAGGGGAGAGAAAGAGGCAGTACTCGGTCGGTTCAGACTCGGTCAACGCGACCATCACCGCCTGTTCGCGCATCGGCACCCTAAAATCCATTTGCGGAATGATAGCGGAAGACGAGCTGATGCGGCATGCGGTCTGCCACCTTCGGTTCGAGGCTTGCACTACAATACGCCGCGCATCGGCAACCCGCTTCGAGAGGTATTCACGTGAATCACAAAGATCTGATTTCCATCCATGACTACAAGGCCGAGGAAGTGGCCGAGATTTTCGCTGTAGCCGCGGAGATGAAAAAGAGTCCCGAGAAATTCAGTGACGCGCTGAAAGGCAAGACGCTGGGGATGATCTTCGAGAAGTCGTCGACCCGCACGCGCGTGTCCTTCGAGGTCGGTATCTACCAGCTGGGCGGGACAGCCCTCTTTCTGTCCTCCCGCGACATTCAGCTCGGACGGGGCGAGCCGATCTACGACACGGCCAAGGTCCTCTCCCGTTATCTCGACGGAATCATGGCCCGCACTTTTGCCCATAACACTGTGACCGATCTCGCCGAGTATGCGAGCATCCCGGTGATCAATGGTCTGACGGATCTACTCCACCCTTGTCAGGGGCTCACCGATTACTTTACCGCCAGCGAAAAGCTCGGCGACCTGAAGGGCCGCAAGATCGCCTACATCGGTGACGGCAACAACATGGCTCACTCACTCATGTACGGCGCGCCGAAGGTGGGTATGGACATCGTGATCGCCACGCCGAGTGGTTACGCGCCGAATGCGGAAGTCGAGGCCAGGGCCAAGGGCGACGCCGATGTGGCCGGAACCAAAATCACCATTACGCAGTCGATCGAAGAGGCGGCGAAAGATGCCGACATCATCGAGACCGACGTATGGGCGTCGATGGGTCAGGAAGAGGAAGCGCAGAAGCGGGCCAAAGACTTCGAGGGCTGGATGGTCGACCAGAAAGTGATGGGGCTGGCGAAGAAAGGGGCGATCTTCATGCACTGCCTGCCGGCCCACCGCGGCGAGGAAGTATCGGCCGACGTCGTCGACTCGCCGCAGTCGGTCATCTACGACGAGGCCGAGAACCGGCTGCACGTGCAGAAGGCGATCATGTACCTCCTCATGAAAGACCGCCGCCGCGGCGCCTGATCCGAATGCCCAGGACAGATTCTGCGGTCTCGAAGCATCGAGGCGGTGTCGTCGCCATCGTGGTGCTCTCGCTGATTTTCTTCGCGCTGCTCTTCGCTCTATTGTTCATGGGCGGCAAGAGCAGACAGAAGCCGCCCCAGGAGAAGACGGAGTTGTACGTCATCGCGCCGCGGTTGAGAATCCGGACGCAGGCGCGCTCGGGGGCTCCGATTGTGACCACCGTTTCCAAGAACGACAAGTTGTTGATGATCCAGGACGCCGGAGTCTGGGTCGAGGTGCGGACGCCTGACGGAATCACCGGCTGGGCGGAACGCGCCCTCTTGTCTCGGGCCGCCGAGCACGACCGTCGTATCGCACGCGCTAAAGCGATCAGCCGCCTCCCACCATTGGAGGGAATCGTCGAAGAGCGCACGCCTTTGTACGCCGGACCCGGTGTTTTCTATCCACTCGTTGGCGAGCTGGCACCAGAGGCAAAGGTCAAGGTCTTCACGCGGGACCACGACTTCTACGCCATCGAGCAGGGTGAGGAGATCGTCTATGCTGCGATCGACGCCATCAACCTGAGCACGCCGGGAATCCCTCAGATCAACGTCGCGGCGGCTCGTCCGGAGGGATCGACGTCGACGACGGAGACCGCGCAGCCGCAGATTGCGGAGACTCTGCCGATGCTCGCACCGGAAGGGCGACCCGAGTCTGTCCGGCCAGATGACATCGGCGTCTACCCCGTGGTCCCGGGCGGCGGCACGCAGCCGCAGATTGTCGATCGCGTCACTCCCCGTTACCCACGCGGAGCCCGTGAGGCCAACATCGCCGGCTCGGTGGTGATCCGGGGAATCGTTCGGAAGGATGGGTCGATCGAGCAGGTGGAAATCCTCAAGGACCTTCCGTATGGTCTAGGGGAATCGGCTCGTGACGCCGTGGAGCACTGGCGCTTTCTGCCGGCGACGTATCAAGGCGATCCAATCGACGTGTACTACACGGTCACCGTGAATTTCCGGTTGAGCGATTAGCGCGAATTTAACCAACCGGGCGGGTTGGGTCGACTACGGAACGGCTTCTTTTTGTGTGGCACAGGCACTCTTGCCTGTGTGCCAAGGCGTCGAGCCGTGGCTTTTCTGTGAATGAGCTACAAGGGAAGTCGGCCTCGACGGCCGACACACAGGCAGAGTGCCTGTGCCACACAAGAGGCGACCGCATGGCCAATCGTTTCACCTGCATCAACGGCACCGATCTGATCGGCGCACACATATCGACCAAGGGTGGACTGCCAACCGCTTTCGGTCGCGCTCGCGCCATCCACGCAGCCGCCGTCGCCATCTTTTCGAAGAACTCGAGTCAGTGGAAAGCAAAACCGTTGAGTGAGGAGGACTGCGTTCGTTTCCGCGAGGAACGCGCGCTGTGGAGCGCGACGACGCCGGTCATAGCCCACGCCTCGTATCTGATCAATCTGGCCACGACCAACGAGGAGTTTCATCGCAAATCGATCGACGGGCTGGTCGATGAGCTTCGCCGAGCCGAGCTCCTCGGGCTTTCCGCGGTGGTGCTGCATCCCGGCGCGCACCTCGGCGCTGGCGTCGAGGCCGGGCTCGAGCAGATCGCCCGGTCCCTCGACCAGGTCCATCGCGCCATCCCCGACTGCGCAGTCGTTACTCTTCTAGAGACCGCGGCCGGTCAGGGCAGTTGCGTCGGCTGCAGCTTCGAGGAGCTGGGACGTATCCTCAAACTGGTCGATGATCCGTCGCGCATGGGAGTCTGCATCGACACCTGCCACATCTTCAGCGCCGGCTACGACATCAGGACCCGAACCGGCTATGAGGCTACGATCGACGAGCTGGCGGAAGAAATAGGAATCGAGAACCTCGGTGCGTTTCACATCAACGATTCGAAGAAGGATCTCGGATCCCGTGTCGATCGCCATGAGCACATCGGCGAAGGAAAAATCGGCCTTGATGCCTTCGCCTTTCTCCTGAACGACGAGCGCTTCGCAGGCATCCCCAAAATGCTGGAGACTCCGAAACCGACCGAGCTGGAAGCGGATATCAGGAACCTGACGCTGCTCCGCTCTCTGGTAGGCGTCAAAACGAACCGGGCTTAAAGGGCAGTTCGTAGGGCGTGCGGCGCACGCCGACACTCCTGGCGAAAGAACGCCGAGGTATCTGCGCGCCCCTACTTTCCAGACCTCTGTCATAATCCCGTTCAACCAAAACAAGGAGTGAACATGCCTGACAACGTCAACGTGATCCTGCAGCTGCTTTTCCGCTGGATCCATGTAGTGGCCGGAATCACCTGGATCGGTCATCTTTATTTCTTCAACTGGGTCAACGCCCATTTCGCAAAGACGATGGATGGTCCGACCAAGAAGATGGTTGTGCCCGAGCTCATGCCTCGCGCCCTGTACTGGTTTCGCTGGGGCGCAGCCTGGACCTGGATCACTGGCGTCCTGCTGGCCGGCCTCGTGTACTACATGGGCGGGGCCCTCTTCGAGGACCAGGTCGGAAATCCGGTTCTCGCCACCGGGCTGCTCATCGGCGCGCTCGTTCTGGTCGTCGTCTACGACTTAGTCATGAAGTCGGTTGCGAACATACTCGTTGCAAACACGATCGTGCTCGCGCTCTTCCTCGGATTGCTTTTCGCACTCCATCAGGTCGGACACTTCAGCGGTCGAGCGCTCTACATCCATGCCGGGGCAATCCTGGGAACGGTGATGGCCTTCAACGTCTGGATGCGGATCTGGCCGAATCAGAAACGAATCATCGCCGCCATCAAGGAAGGAACGGCACCCGACGCCGCTCTGGTGGCGATGGCCGGACTTCGCTCGCGCCAGAACACTTTCATGTCCGTGCCGCTGGTCTTCTTCATGATCAGCAATCACTATGCGACGGTCTATGGCAGTCCCTATCGCTTCGCCTACCTGGTGGTAATCCTGGCGGTCGGATTCCTGGCCACGAGGCTTCTCTATAACAAGTCGGCAAAGGTGACCGGGTTCTAAGGTCGAAGCGTTTCGATGCCTCTGCCTCTGTTTCAGGTCGATGCCTTCACCTCCCAGCCCTTTAAGGGCAACCCGGCTGCCGTCTGCCTCATGGACGGCTCCCGGGAGGACGGGTGGATGCGGGACGTCGCTGCGGAGATGAATCTCTCGGAGACGGCCTTCCTTCTGCCGCGTAGTGACGGATATGAGTTGCGCTGGTTCACGCCGACGGTTGAGGTCGCGCTGTGTGGTCACGCCACTCTGGCCAGCGCGCACGTGCTCTGGGAAACGGGTCTGCTGCGCAGCGCCGAGCAGGCTCGCTTCCATACAAAAAGCGGCCTGCTCACAGCCGACCGTCGCGAGGAATGGATCGAGCTCGATCTCCCCGTCAAGCGTGAAGTGCAATCGGATCCGCCGCCGGATCTTCTCGAGGCTCTGGGCTGTAAGGCGACCTATGTCGGGAAAAACCAGTTCGACTACCTGGTCGAAGTCGCCGATGAGTCGTCCCTTCGCGCCTTGCGCCCCGATCACAAACGACTCTCCTCACTCGGTGTACGCGGAGTGATCGTAACCAGTCGCGGATCGCAGGGCTTTGATTTCGTGTCACGCTTCTTCGCTCCCGGATCCGGCATCGACGAGGATCCGGTGACCGGCTCAGCGCATTGCTGCCTGGGGCCGTATTGGGAGGCGAAACTCGGCAAGAGCGAGTTCCGCGCCTTCCAGGCTTCCGAACGTGGCGGCGAGATTCTCGTCCGCGTCGAAGGAGATCGCGTGAAGTTGTCGGGCAAAGCGGTGACGGTGTTGCGGGGGGAGCTGGCGTAGATAGCCATTCACAGAATGATTCCGTCCGGTCGGGTCAGACAGGATCGGCCTCTTGTGTGGCACAGGCACTCTTGCCTGTGTGTCGGCCGTCGAGGCCGACCTCCCTGTGAATTTTAGCAGGAACGCAGCGGCTCGCCGCCGCCGCACACAGGCAAGAGTGCCTGTGCCACACAAGAGGCTCGCTCACTTCTATGACTCTGATCCGGCCAGCCAGCGCTGCCGAAATCGCGATCGTTCATCAACTGCTGCTCGAATATGCCGCCTCACTCCCGGTCGATCTCGACTTTCAGGATTTCGACCGCGAGCTTCTCTCGTTGCCGGGAGACTATTCACCGCCGCGTGGCGCGCTCCTCGTTGCCGAAAGCGGGCCGGGGATCGTCGGCTGTGTCGCCATGCGGCCCCTCGAGGGCACTGCCTGCGAGATGAAGCGGATGTTTGTCCGTCCCGAGGCCCGAGGATCCGGAGCGGGCAGATTGCTGGCTGAGGAGATCATCGCCGCTGGACGCCGCGCCGGTTATGAGGTCATGCGGCTCGACACATTGCCGACCATGGTCGGCGCGCTTGCCCTTTATCGCGCCCTTGGTTTTCGCGAGATCCCGCCTTACCGCTTCAATCCCGTCAAGGGGACGATTTATCTCGAGCTGAGGTTGTGAGACATCAACTGGGAATCTGAAACCAGGGGCGCGGGATGAAGAGTTTCTCGTAGAGATTGATGGCGTAGCGATCCGTCATGCCGGCGATGAAGTCGACTGCCAGCCTCTCGATCGGTTCGTGGTCGGAGACATTGAGGAACTGCTCGGGGTGAGTCGTTACGTATTCGAACAGCTCCGTCAGCATTCGTTGCGCCTTCTCAAACTCGCGGCGGATCGTTGGAATGAGATAGAGATTCTCGAACATGAACCGGCGCAACTCCTCGAGTGCCTCCAGAATCTCCGGTGACATGGAGATGGCCTCGTAGTCACAGGCCGCCGTTTCCTGAACGACATCGCGGACCATGCGATCGATCCGTCCGCCGCCATCGGTACCGAGTGTGTCACGCACCGGTTTGGGGATGTCGTTCTCCGTCAGCAGTCCGGCTCGGATCCCGTCGTCGATGTCGTGATTCACGTAGGCGATGATGTCGGAGATCCGCACGATGTCGCCCTCGAGCGTCAGGGCGCGCGACTTCGCTCGTTTGCGCAGAAGCTCGCCCTTCTCGCCTTTGGAGTGCTTGAGGATTCCGTCGCGGACTTCGACGGTGAGATTCAGTCCGCGCCCATCGTTCTCGAGTTTCTCGACGATGCGAACGGATTGTCGATAGTGATCGAATCCGCCTTTCACCAGTTTGTTGAGCGCGGCCTCGCCGGCATGACCGAAGGGTGAGTGTCCGAGATCGTGCCCTAGCCCCATCGCCTCAGTGAGCACTTCGTTCAAGCGGAGTGATTTGGCGATGGTGCGTGCGATCTGCGTGACTTCGAGCACGTGCGTGAGTCGAGTCCGATAGTGATCGCCCTCTGGAGCAAGAAATACCTGGGTTTTGTGTTTGAGGCGGCGAAAGGCCTTGCTGTGTACGATCCGGTCGCGGTCGCGCTGATAGGAGGGACGAAGATCGTCCTCCGGTTCTTCGCGGTCGCGTCCCCTGGTTTCGGCGCTCCTCGCGGCGCGCGGCACCAGTGTGTCGAATTCGATCTTCTCCAGCATCTCCCGAATGGTCATGAGGCGCATTTTAGTCACAGGCGGCCTTTCGTGCGGTGAGTTGTGGAGTGAGATCGGATGCTGTACAGGATGTTGTATGGGGAGGGCAAGAGCGTCGACGGGCGTCTACCAACGGTAGAACCCTGGGAATTGGGAACTTCTCACCCTGAGAGGCTGTGCGGTATTCACGCGGGGTTGGGAACGTTGTCATCCTGAGAGAGCACGCGCGAAACAAAGGACCAGGAAAGAGTGAGTGCGACCGAAGGATCTTTGGTGACACGCGCGAGGTCGTCAATGAACACCGTCGTGATGTCACCAAAGATCCTTCGCTGTCGCTCAGGATGACAAGCTTCCCTCATGGCCGAGCTTGTCGCCGCTCCCGTTCGAATCCGCCCCAAACGAAAACGCTCCGACATGGCGGAGCGTTTTCAATTCAAAACGAAGGAAGTGCTGCGGACTATTTTCTTCCGCGCTTCTTCGTGTTGAGAGCCGTCTTCAGATCCTTGCCTGCTTTGAAACGAACGTTCTTGCTGGCGGGGATATTGATGCTCTCATTGGTGCGAGGGTTGCGTCCGGTGCGTGCTTTGCGATCCGAAACCGAAAAACTGCCGAGACCGGGAACTGCACAGCGCTCACCACGGGTGCATGTCTCGCTGATGTAGCTCACGAATGCATCATATGCGGCCTGTGCTTCTTTTTTCGAGATCCCCGCTTGCTCGGCGATCGTGCTGACGAGGTCAGCTTTTCCTGGCATTGATTCCTCCTGTGTGACGCGCGCGTCTGGTGTTGAAAAGTTCGCTCAATCTAAGAGAAGGGTCTGGGTTTGTCAACGGCCTGCGCTAGATTCCATGCGGGTTTGCTGACTTTCCATCCCTGTTGTAACAGTGCAAGTCTTCGGCCCGATTTTCGTTGACAGAGCGAACCGGACCGGTGTTATTTCCGGCGACGGAGGCCGAAGGCGGTAAAACCGTCGGCCCCGCTCTCGGGAGTGAGTCGCAGCGAGCCACCCTCGATCCACCGAGAAAGCTCACCCTCAGCGACCTCAGCAAGATCGATCTGCTCGAACGAGTCATTCCGTCGGAGCACCTTCTCGATGACGTCTTCATTCTCCTCGCGTTCCAGGGAACAGGTCGAGTAAAGACAGAAACGATCTGTCAGCTCGAGCGCAGCCTCGAGCAACGCGATTTGTAATGTTTGAAAGACGCCGAGCTGTGCAGGTTGCAGTCGCCACTTGATTTCAGGATTCCTTCGAATCGTTCCCGTTGCGCTGCAGGGGACATCAATCAGCACGGCATCATGGCGGCGCCGAAAGGGCGGCCGTGTTCCGTCGGCAATGACGAGGCGGGGACGCCTGCCGAACATCCTGAGTGCCGATTCGCGGAGAGGCTGCATCCTTCGAAGGGAGATGTCATGGCTGGTCACGTCGTGCCCTCTCATCATCAGATGGAGTGATTTGCCGCCCGGCGCAGCGGCGAGGTCGAGGACCGACCGACACTCCGCCGGGATGAGCGTGGCCACGGCGGCGCTGCCCTCATCCATCGGATACAACAGACCACCTTCGACATCGAGGCGGACTTCATCTGAAGAAGAACGCAACCGCAGCATGTTGCTCACGAGCTCAGAGCGCTGCGCCGACACCCGCCTCTCGGTGAGGCTGGCTTCCATCTCCTCGGTCGTTGTCCGGGTGATGTTGACCAGCACGTCGGGCCGCGACAATTCCTGATTTGCCGCCGCAATGGACAGGGCCCGCTCGACACCGAAGCGTGCGATCCAGCGTTCGACAAGCCAGTCTGGATGACCAGCTCTGGTGGCAGGGGAAGCTGTCGAGCCCTTTTCCAACGAATCGAGATCTCCCCCCGAGATCTTTCTGAGCACCGCGTTCACGAACCCCTTTCCGCGCGGGAAGAGACGGCCAGCCATAGTGACCGCCTCATTCACGGCCGCGTGAGCAGGTGTGGACAGAAACAGGACTTCGACAAAGGCCATCCTGAGAATCTGCAGGAGGGGTTGATCGATTTTCTGAACGCGACGCCCGCTGAGCTGGCTGATCAAGGCGTCGAGCCGGGAGCGCCATCGCAGCACCGCGAACACGATCGTCCGGGCATCGTTGTGCAATTGGGGTGAAAGATTCGGGGGGATGGCGAGATCGGCGAAGCTGTTTTCGAGCTCCACTTGTTGAAGCGCCCGGAAAGCTGCTTCGCGGGCGTTCATCCGAGCCGCTCGCCCTTGACGAGACCTGACGAGCGCGCAAAAGTCGCTCCATCAACCGGAGATTTGCCGGCTCTCTGGATGCTCACGATACGGAGCGCGTCGCGACCAGCCGCGACAATCAATTCGGGGGCGACGGCGAGAGTTTCCCCCGGTGAGCCGGCTCCGCTGGCCGGTCGTACATCCATGAGCTTCAAGGGCTCGCCATGAAGGGTTGTGGTCAGCCCTGGCCAGGGGAAAAATGCGCGGAACTTCGCATAGATGGAATCGGCATCGGCTCCCCAGTCCACCACTCCTTCGTGTTTTTCAATCTTTGCAGCATGCGTCGCCAGGAGATGGTTCTGCCTCACATCTTTTGCATCACTTCGATCGAGCGCATCGATCACTTCGACCAGCGTCGCCGCGCCGATCAGAGCCAGTCGTTCGGCGAGCTCAGAAGCACGCTCGTCCGGTCCGATTGAAGTGCTGACAGATCGAAGAATCGGGCCATGGTCGAGCTCGGAATCGACGCGCATGATGGTGATTCCTGTCTCCCTTTCTCCGTTTTCAATGGCCCGCTGAATCGGTGCGGCGCCGCGGTAGCGCGGCAGTAGCGACCCATGCACGTTCACGAATCCATAGGGAGGAACGGCAAGGAGCGCATCGGGAAGGATCCGTCCATAGGCGACCACGACGCCGAGATCCGGGCGCATCGCCCGAATGCTCTCCAGAAACTCGGGCGTTCGAATCTTACCCGGCTGCAGCAGAGTGATATGCCTTCTGATGGCCTCCTCGGCTACAGCAGGCCGGAGAATCTTCATTCCCCGTCCTGCTGGCTGGTCGGGCTGCGCGACCACAGCGGCGACCTCGTGGCGGGACTCGGCTACAGCTCGAAGCGAGGCGACCGCAAATTCAGGTGTGCCAAAAAAGATGATCCGCATTCAGGGGCAGCAGTCTAACGCGCCCGGTCGGAAACGAGTGGCCGGACATTGGCGGCCCCGCCGAACATCGGAATGTTCGGCCACTCCTACTTCTTCGGTGGTTTGACGACAGCGTTGGGCGGAAGGTCGGCGCGGCCTTTGGATGCGGTGTCGGTCGGTGTCTCGAGAGGGCTCGGTACTTTGGGCACATACGGCGCGGTTGTACCTTCTGCCCCGGAGGAGGGCTCCGGGTCACTTGTTCGCGTCGTGTGCTGGGCAGGAGCCTGCGATTTGTTGTCGACAGGATGAGATACGGCCGGCGGACTGTTCTGATAGTCGCGAGGGACACTCTCCCCGTGGCAACCCACAAACAGAAGCGAGACGATCGTCACGGCTGTTAATCTCATGCCTCGGGTCGCTTCAATGTGTGTGCCAGCCATTAGTTTCCCTAAGTGAGCGGTCATCGTAGAATCGGCGGAACAGTTGCATCGAATCAGGTTACAAACAGAACAGATGCGAAGTTGCAGATAGGAGATTCAATGAAACGAATCATGGTATCGATCCTCGTATGTCTGGCGGCTCTGTCATTGCAGGCGCAGGTCTCAGACGGTGATGGGCACTGGGCGATGCGCGCCGAGGGCCACCAGGGCGCACGCGGCATGGCGATTCAGATCGACGCGGCGATGAATGCATATCGCAACGCCGTCAAGCAGGACCCCAACGATCTCGAAGCACGCTGGAAGCTGCTCCGGGCAATGAGGTTCAAAGGCAGCTATGTCGTATCCGGAACCGACGCGAAAAAGCCGGTTTTCGCCGAGGCCAAGAAGCTGGGCGAAGAATCCATGGTCATCGTCAACCGTCTGCTGGCGGCGAAGGGCGTGAAGTCGGTCGACAAGGCTTCCGAGAAGCAGGTTGCTGACGTCGCGCGCGCCATTCCCAACGCTGGAGAGGTCATTTACTGGGACGCGGTTGCGGACGGCGAATGGGCCATCATTTTCGGGAAAATGGCCGCGGTGAGGGCCGGGATGGCCGACCGTATCAAGCGTGAATCGACCATCGTGATGATGATCGATCCCAAGATCGAGAACGGCGGCGGAGCCCGCGTTCTGGGCCGCCTGCACAATCAGACCCCGCATGTCCCCTTCATCACCGGCTGGGCCTCCGATTTGATGGCGGTGAAGTATTTGAAGCAGTCGCTGGCCCAGGATCCGACCAACAAGCTGACCAAGGTGTTTCTGGCCGAAGCGATGAAGGCCAGTAACAGCGACACCAAGCCGCAGGCCGTTCAGATGCTCAAGGAAGTCATCAACTCACCGAACGACCCGAACTATCTGGTCGAGCAGCTCACGGCAACCGAAGACGCGAAAGCGCTTTTGAAACAGTGGGGCGCATAGAGTGATTTTCAGGAGAGAGGCGGCAGTACCGCCTCTCTCCTGAAGTACCGGAGCATGTGCTGAAGCTCGCCCAGATGGTGCGTCCCCTGCGATCGCCCTTTCTCGCCGATCCGATTTCCGAAACCCTGAGAGAAATGCGGGCTATGGTTGGCTCGCGCCCTCTTTCGCACGAAAGGCGAGAGCGGCAATCATGACGTCTCCTATGGGTCTGGTCTGAGCCGTGCGTCCACCGGAAGCTGTGACGCCGATCCGGTCGGGAGTGAGATGGGACAGCGTCGTTTCGATCTTCTTGAGTGTCTTCTCATCCCCGCCGGTCTTGAAGAGCGCTTCCTTGGCCGACCAGATCTGCAGTGGCAGCAACGCGATATCAGAGGAGCGGACGAGGCGCTCTTCGTTGGTCGTCAGGAAGAGTTTGTAGGTGCGTGGATCGATCGTGCGGACACGTTCCAGATCGAGACCGACCGGCTGTAAGGCGACTGCCGCTCCGCCAACTCCACCGGTGTGAGAAAAGCTGACGTGAAAAGAGCCCACCGGGGTGTCGGGTCGCTGACCGCGCGTTGGAAACTCGCAATCGTAAGGGCTCTGGATTGCGCCTGCCTCGAGGAGGAGTAATTTCGCGGCGATGCGACTGGCCGACCATTCCTGCCGCTGCTGCTGACGCCGTAACGACCCTGCGAGCTCGCGCTCTGCCGTCGTCAGGAAACGTTCGATGTCGTCATCGCCGATGTCGCGAAGGAGGACAACGTTCGCGCGCCACTCCTCGGGGAGATCAATTCTGATCATCGAGCCGCCGAGGGCACGCCGCCTATCAACTGATGTGCTCCCGTCACCCCGTCCACAATGGAAGCGTACCCCAGGATACTGCCCGTGAGCGCACGAATGTGAACGACGGCCGTGCCATCGAGCGATGCCGACAGTCGCTGCTGCGCATCCACCAGCAGGTAGGAGCGATCCTCAGGCAATCCGGATTCGATCGACTGCCCCGACCTTCGCCCGCTCGAGTCGGTGACGCTGATGCGGAAGGATGCCGGGTGAATTCCGCTGTTGAGTACACCGATGTTCACCCGGCGCCGGGCGTCGCTGACGACGCCGATGATCGTGATCTCATCCCCGGCCGTGCCTGCAGTGGCCGAGGAGGCCGAGGAGAGCGGATCCTCGAGAAAGGGAGTGCTGGCGCGAGCGGCGTCGTAGGTTTGAACCTTCACGAGAGGGGGCCGGCCATTTTCGAACTCGACGCGCAGCGAGCCGATGGAGCCAACCCGCCCGAACAGCGTGGCCACGAAATCGCGGATGGTCGTCACCTTGCCGGGCTGAATGACGATCCTTCGATCGGACGTTGCAATGGCGTCGCTGAGGCGAAGCTTCACAGCGACGGGCACCGTGAAGTTGTTGTAGGCGAGCAGGTCCGATACCCATCTCGACTCTCCGGCGCCGGCGGCACTACCGACCGCCGGGAAAACAAAAAATGTCGAGGCTGGCGGGAGCGCCGAGGGCGGAAGCCTGAAATCCCGTCTGTAGCTATCGGCCGTTGCGCTCCCGATAGCCGGACGTCTCTTCCAGAGCTCGACTCCCCGAACGCCGCGGTAAAAATCGTAGTGATCGTCGATGTAGTGAGCCAGCGCCGGTGCTCGAACCTCGTTGGGAATACCATCGAAAGCGTCGTATCCCTCAGGCGATCTCCGCAGGACGAGTAACGGCTTGCTTCGTTCCAGATCTTTGATCGCTTCCAGCTCCAGCGCGATCGGCGACAGGATCGGTGTTTGATAGAAGCGCGTCGCGTTGGCTCGGTCGGCGAAGAAGTAGAAGGCGGGCTGATTTGAGAAGTCGAAGATGGTGCCGCGTGGCGGAACGACTTTTTGAATCTCTGTGGCCACGCTTTCGATCCGATCGCGGACATCCTCGGATCGAACATCGACGAACCCGATGTTCGATATCCGCGGCCGGTAGGTGACCAGATTCCCGAGGCGGGCATCGAGAAGATCAGGAACCCAGAGCACGATGGCC
>DASZZV010000048.1:0-9681 GCA_035544835.1 Thermoanaerobaculia bacterium | reverse complement strand
GTCTCATCGAAGCGGTGCATCTGCTCTATTGGGACGAGGCTCGAAAACGACCAAAGCGCGGAGCAACAACATCCTCGCGCGCCGGGAACCTTCGCCGCCTCATCACGGTACTCCAGCAACTCGACTTCAACTACGACCTGTACGGAATGAGGGCCGACGAGATCCTGGCGCTCCTGCCCCGCGAGTTCGACACCTGGAAGCCGGCCCCGCTGCTGCTTCACGGATGACAAGGAGATCTGGGCTATGCACCGCCAGACATTGACGCATCGCAGACTTCGTCACTTCGTTTCCTGGCCTGAGTCATTCGCGCCTGCAGCGCCGGCCATCGTGCCTATCAAGGAATCGATGACGATCTTGAGGTCCCGGCGCGTCGTCTCCATGAGGTTCGCCCTCACGCCACCCGCGGCGCGAAGCCTGATCGCCGTGCCACAATGCTCGAGCAATGTCCTTCACCCATGCGCTACGGATCGCCGGTTACAATCGGCGGCTTTATGCAGCAGCAGTCGTGGGAATCGCAGCCGGAGCGGTTCTAACTCTTCTGCCCGCCATCCCGCCGCTCCTGCGCTTCGCGGCCTGCGCGGGAATCGCCGTAGCGGCCTGGTTCAGCGTAGCCTCGTTCTGGGCGTTCCACCTGATGTTTGATCGCTCACCGCTGCTCAGCGGTCGGTGGCTGATCGAAGAGATTCCAGGCCCTCCGGCGCGGTGGATTCAGATCAATGCCGGTCTGGAAGAAACAACCCTTCCGCTTCAGGAGATTTTTCCGAACAGTGAAGGGCGCATGCTGGACATCTACAGCCCGGAGACGATGACCGAGCCGGCCATCACACGCGCTCGCCAGAGGGGAGGCGGTCCGGCCGCCGTCGCAGCGCAGCCGGATGCGCTGGCGGTCGAGAATGGATGGGCCGAGCTGGTCGTGGTCATGCTGGCGGCTCACGAGATCCGCGATATCGCCGTTCGAGAGAAGTTCTTCCACGAGCTGGCCCGGATCGTCTCACCAGATGGGAGGATCGTGCTCGTCGAGCATCTCCGCGACCTCATCGCCGCAGTGGCCTTCGGTCCGGGAGCATTTCACTTCCTTGCGCGACGGGAGTGGGTCCGGCTGGCCGGATTGGCGGGCCTGGAGCTGGAGGGAGAACGCCACATCACGCCGTTCGTGAGGGTGTTCATTCTTCGCCTGCCATTGGCATCTAAACTGCCGGCCCCACAAGTTTGATGGGCAAGGTGGACCGCAAAATCCCCGTCCTTCCCATTTGGATCAAGACGCTCTTCACACTCTACGTTGCTTTTCTCGTTCCCATTTACTGGAGCCAGTCCACGCCCATGACGTTCCTGTGGCTTTGCGACGTCGCCCTTCTAACGACCCTACTGTCGCTCTGGCTCGAAAGCAGTCTTCTGGCCAGCATGCAACTACTGGCAATCCTTCTTGTGCAAGTCATCTGGCAGATCGATTTCTTCATCCAGATAGTATCGGGACGAAAAGTGTTCGGTCCCGGCGTCGCCGACCATGTGTTCGATCCGAGGATTCCACTTCTGAATCGGGCTCTGTCGAGCTTCCATCTCTGGCTTCCGTATCTTCTAATCTGGCTGGTCTGGCGTCTCGGATACGACCGGCGCGCGCCAATGGCTCAGACGGTCTACCTGTGGGCTGTGCTCCTGCTGTCTTACCTCCTGACTGCAGACAGCAGCGGGTCTGCCGGAAACCTGAACTGGGTATACGGCTTTCCGATGATCCAGTCGCCGGCCTGGGCGCCGGCCTGGTTCTGGCTGGCGGTTCTCATGGTCTTCATACCGCTCCTCTGGTATGTGCCTCTCCATTTCATTTTCCGAAGAGTCTTCAGGCCAATGGTGATTGCTCCTTCGCCGCACCCATATCCATAGACAACTTCCACGAACCATCCTTCTGGAGACGAAGCGGCAGTTGTCGCAAATAATCGCTTAAGTTAACGCCAATGTGGGCGATCATTCATGATGACGCTTTCTGTTCCGCAGAAAACCAGAACCCGAACACCGAATGATTCCGGGGAGCCGACCACTGACGACTGAAAGAGACTGGGCGGAGATCGGCGACACGCCGAGGCGAATCCGCAGCGTTCCCGCGACCGTGAGGTACCTCACGCCATGGGAGCTCTCGGCCGGTGTCAATGGCGCACTGGCGACGCTTCGCTTCGATGCTACGTCGACAACGGCCGCGGCCTCCGTCATGCCGCTCGAGCCGCTTGGGGAGGTGGCCGCCGAAGTGTGGGAGAGCAGCCTCACGGCGCGGCATTTCTCACGGGATGGACTCAACCTCTCCGCGAACGACCAGCTTCTCTTCGCCGCCGCGGTGGTGCCGGTCGAGAGAACGGCAATCGACACGCTGGCCAGACAGACCTACCTGCGGCTCTTCGGTGCCATTCGTGAGGCCGGGTTTCCGCATCCGCTGCGGATATGGAATCACGTGCCCGCCATCAACGCGCATTGCGAAGGGCTGGAGCAATACCGCAGATTCTCCGTCGGCCGCTTCGAGGCCCTGACCGACCTCGGCTTTCGGTTCGATGACGACCTGCCGGCGGCGAGCGCCATCGGCACCGGCAGCGACCTCTTTGCCGTCTATCTGGTCGCGGCACGCGAGCCTGGACTGCAGATCGAGAATCCGCGGCAGGTCAGTGCCTTCCGCTACCCCGACCGCTACGGCCCACGCAGCCCGTCGTTCTCGCGAGCTACTCTCAAGCGCTGGGCCACCGGCAGCTTTCAGCTTTTCGTCGCCGGAACGGCCAGCATCGTGGGCCACGAGTCGCGCCACCAGGGGGAGTTGCTGACGCAGCTCGACGAGACCCTGCGGAATCTCGACCTGGTGATCTCCGAGGCGGGCCGGCGGCTCGACAGGCCCCTGGGCTTGAGCGACGCATCGGCACTCAAGGTCTACCTTCGGCATGGGGAAGACTACGAGGCCGCCTCCCGCTCGCTCGCGCCGCGAATCGCCGCGAATGCGTCAGTCATTTACCTGCGGGCGGATATCTGCCGTCGCGAGCTGCTGCTGGAGATCGAGGCTTACGTGGAAGGAGATGAGAATTGAGAGTGGAACTATCACGGAGCGCCAGCGTCAACTTCCGGTTTTCCTGACTCCGCTGCGGCAATTTCCACCCGATTCTCCCGAATCTCCAGGCGCAACCTGCCAAAGAGGCTCATGTAGATGTTGGCCAGCCCAACCAGCGAGAAACCTGCGATGAGATAGCCTCGCCAGTCATCGAATAGCAGCTTGTAACCGGTGATGAAGAGAAAGAAGACAGCGACGTAGTGACTCAAGCAATATTCGCACGTGAACAGGTAGAAAAACTTGCGGGCCAGGATACTCCGGCACGATTTGCTTTTACCAACACACCACTCGCGAGGCTCTCGAAACAGTTCTTCGTGCGTCACGGTCCATACGATGCACGCTATCGGGATCGGGAGAACAAACAGCAGCGCGAACTGACGGTCCAGAATCATATATTTATCCCATGGCTCCACTTCGACGAACGCGCCGCCGACCGCTGAACCACTGCAACACTGCAACCACTGCAACCACTGCAACCGCCGCTCCACGGTCGCTGGAGTGGTCTTATCCATCAAGAACAGCCCATGAAAATGACGGCGATTCCGCTGAAATTCACAGCCCGGAAGTGAAACATTACCGACCCATCCCGTACAAAGAAACCCAAGGAGCCTTCATGAACCTCGTCATTGAGAAGCTATCCAAGACGTATCCCAACGGGGTCGCTGCGCTCAAGGAGGTCTCCCTCGAGATCTCCCCCGGCATGTTCGGACTACTCGGCCCTAACGGTGCCGGCAAGTCGAGCCTGATGCGGACTCTGGCCACGCTCCAGGACGCAGACTCGGGATCGGTTTGTCTAGGAGACATCGACGTGCTGCGGCAGAAAGATGAGGTTCGAAGACTTCTCGGCTATCTCCCCCAGGAGTTCGGGGTTTATCCCAAGGTCTCCGCCGAGACGATGCTCGATCACTTCGCCGTGCTCAAGGGAATCGTCGACAGTCGTCAGCGCAAGGAAGTCGTGGCCGCGCTTCTTCAGCGCACCAACCTGTACTCGAGTCGCAAGCAGAACCTCGGTACCTACTCCGGCGGTATGCGCCAGCGCTTCGGGATTGCCCAGGCCCTTCTCGGGAATCCGAAGCTGATCATCGTCGACGAGCCGACGGCCGGTCTCGATCCCGGCGAGCGGGTCCGATTTCACAACCTCCTCAGCGAGATCGGCGAGAACATCGTCGTCATTCTCTCCACGCACATCGTCGAGGATGTAAGTGACCTTTGCAGTCACATGGCCATCATCTCGGAGGGCCGCTTGCTGATGAACGGCGAGCCCGGCACCTCGATCCGTGAGCTGGAAGGAAAGATCTGGCGGAAGGTCATCGCCAAAGCGGAGCTGGAGAAGTATCAGCAGGATCTGGCAGTCATCTCTACTCGCCTGGTGGGCGGCCGGACCGTAATCCACGTGTTCAATGATCACCAGCCCGACGCCACCTTCGAACCGGTTGGAGCGAATCTCGAAGACGTCTACTTCTCCACGCTCAAGCGGGCCGCCTGATGCTTTCGGCCATTTATCGATTCGAGGTCCGTTATCATCTGCGGCACCCGCTGTTCTACATCTGCTTCGTGCTGTTTTTTCTTCTGACCTTCGGCGGCGTCACCAGCGACTCTGTGCAGATCGGCGGTGCCATCGGGAACGTTCACCGCAACGCCCCGTTCGTCATCATGCAGTTCCTGATTGTGATGAGCACCATCGGTGTCTTCCCGACCACCGCCTTCGTCGCGAACTCGATATTTCGGGATACGGAGTTCGAGACCGAGTCGCTTTTTTTCTCTACTCCGATCAGAAAGCGCGACTACCTTCTGGGCCGGTTTCTCGGTTCCTTCACCGTCTCGGCTCTGATCTATGTCGGCGTCGTCCTGGCGATCATGATCGGGAGTCTCATGCCATGGCTCGAGACAGAGCGCCTCGGTCCCTTCACCCTGGCGCCCTACCTTTTTTCTTTTCTTGTGCTGATCATCCCCAACCTTCTCCTCAGCGGCGCCATCTTCTTCGCCGTCACCGCGCTCACGCGCAGCATGGCCTGGACTTACACGGCCGTGGTCGGCTTCTTCGTCGGCTACGCCATTGCCGGCTCTTTCCTCGGTGACCTGGAGAACGAGGCTCTGGCCAGCCTGCTCGATCCCTTCGGCTTCGGAGCCTTCGCGCTGTCGACCAAGTACTGGACCGTCTTCGAGCGCAATACGGCGCTTCTTCCGCTGCGGGGAGTCTTTCTCTACAACCGTCTGATCTGGATGGGACTGGCCCTGGCCATCCTCGCCTTCACCTTCTCCAGATTTCGAATGGAGCCGGCCAGCCCCGGTAAGAGCAAGCGAAGGAAAATCCTTGCCGATGATGCCGCCGGGCCGGCCATCGCTCCGGCGCGCGAGCTACCGGTTGCAGCGCAACGTTTCGGCGCCGGCGCCTCGTGGGTTCAGTGGCGTCACGCCACCTGGCTCGAGCTCTCCACTGTGCTCAAGAGCCTCCCCTTCCTGGTCATCCTTTTTCTGGCGACCCTGAATCTCATTGGCGGCAGTGAGCCGGTCGATCAGCTCTTCGGCACGCCCATCCATCCGGTTACGCATCTCATGCTGCAGGTCATCGAAGGCTCGTTTTTCGTCTTCGCTCTGATCCTGGTCACTTTCTACGCCGGAGAGATGGTGTGGCGGCAGAAGAGCCTGAAGCTGCATGAGGTCTACGACGCCATGCCCGTCCCCAATATCGTCTTGTGGGGCAGCAAGGCGGCCGCTCTCGGTGCCTTGGTCATCATCGTCCAGCTCTGGGCCATGGCCACCGCCATCGGCATTCAGACTTTTCGCGGCTACCATCGGTTCGAGATTCCGCTTTACCTCAAGGGCCTCTTCCTGGACAGTGGCGTGACTTTTCTGCTCCTGGCCATCCTGGCCTTTTTCGTACAGGTCATCACCAGCAACAAGTTCCTCGGGTTTCTGGTCATGGTGCTGTTCTTCGTCAGCACCGCGGTGCTGCCGGCCATGCATCTCGAACATCACCTCTATTCTTATGCCACGACTCCGGCGAATCCTTACTCGGACATGAACGGCTATGGTCATTTCGCAAGGGCCATGGCCTGGTTCGACGCCTATTGGGCGATGTTCGCGCTGCTGCTGCTCGTGGTCGGGCATCTGCTCTGGCCCCGAGGAACCGAGACGTCACTTCGCAGTCGCTGGCGGGAGGGACTGCGTCGCTTCACCACGGCGCCGCGTCTGGTCGCCGCTGTGGGACTCATCCTGTTCGTCGCCCTGGGCTGTTGGATCTTTTACAACACCAACATCCTGAATCACTACGTGACCTCTGAGGACATCGACAAACGCGCCGCCGACTTCGAAAAAAAGTACAAGCGTTACGAGGGTATGGACCAGCCTCGGATTACCGACGTGCAGGCCGCGGTCGACATCCGTCCGGAAAAGCGCGAACTGCATGTGCAGGGCAGATACACGCTGGTCAACAAGAGCGGCGCGCCAATCCGCGACCTTCATCTCACGATCAATCCCGATGTTACCGAGTACTCGACCTCCATTCCCGGCAGCTCGGTCACCATGGACGATCGCCGCGGCGGTTATCGCATCCTGCGGTTGTCGCCCCCTCTGGCGCCCGGCGCGACCCTGCCAATGAGCTTCGAGGTGGACGTCAGGAATCACGGTTTCGAAAATGGCCACTCCAATACCGATCTCGTCGCTAACGGTACCTTCGTCAACAACTCCAGCTATTTCCCGCACATCGGCTACGACCCCTCCAGCCAGCTGCAGGATCGCAACAAGCGGCGCAAGAACGGCCTTGGTCCCGTAGAGCGGCTCCCGAAGGTCACAGACATGAAAGCGCGCATGAGGCACGAGGTGTCAGCCGAGGGGGATTGGATCAACCTCGACACGACCGTCAGCACGGCGCCCGATCAGATCGCGCTGGCTCCGGGCTACCTGCAGCGCGAGTGGTTGGCGAATGGGCGACGCTATTTTCACTATAAGACCGAGGCGCCCATTCTCCCTTTCTGGTCTTATGTCTCGGCGCGATACCAGGTGAGGAAGAGCACGTGGAAGGGAATCCCGCTGGAGGTCTACTACGACGCGCAGCATGCCTGGAATGTCGACCGGATGATCGAGGGGATGCAGAAGTCGCTCGACTACTACACGGTAAACTTCAGCCCCTACCAGCACCGCCAGCTGCGAATCCTGGAATTCCCTCGCTATCAACGCTTCGCGCAGTCTTTTCCCAACACCATTCCCTTCTCCGAATCGATCGGCTTCATCGCCAACCTGAAAGATCCCAACGCCATTGACTACGTCTTCTACGTCACGGCGCACGAAGTCGGTCACCAGTGGTGGGCGCACCAGGTTGTCGGGGCCGGAGTACAGGGAACGACGATGATCACCGAAACACTGGCCCAGTACTCGGCGCTCATGGTCATGGAGAAGGAGTACGGCCCGCAGAAAATGCGGCGCTTTCTCAAGTACGAGCTCAATCGCTACCTCCGCGGACGCGGCGGCGAGTTAGTGGAAGAAATGCCGCTGGAGCTGGTGGAGAATCAGACCTACATCCATTACGGCAAGGGCAGCCTGATCATGTATGCCCTGCGCGATCTCATCGGCGACCGCACCGTGAACGCGGTGCTGGCCGGATTCATCCACGACCACGCCTTCAAGGGGCCTCCCTATCCTGTGGCACCGGAGCTGGTCGAGCGTTTCAAGCAGGTGACTCCCGCGGAAAAGCGTTCGGCAATTCACGATTGGTTCGAGACCATCACCCTTTACGACAACCGGGCCACCGAAGCCACCGCGGTGAAACAGCCCGACGGCCAGTACAAGGTACATCTGGTCGTCGAGTCGAAGAAGCTTCGCGACGAAGGAAAAGGGCAGGAGAAAGAAATCGCCGTCGATGATTTCGTCGACGTAGGCGTCTTCGGTGCGGCGCCCGCGAAACAGCCCAAAGAGCTGGGGATTCCCCTCGTCATGCAAAAACTCCACATCACCCAGCCACGCACCGTCGTCGACTGGGTCGTCAAAGGCAAACCGGCGAGAGCGGGAATCGACCCGTACAACAAGCTGATCGATCGGAATCCGGATGACAACGCGAAAGACGTGGGGATCGAGTAAGAGACCAAATGCATTACAGATGAGTCGCATTTTGGAGCGCACGTGAAATTGCGAAAAAGGCCGGGCACGGGAGCGGGAGCGGTAACGTCAAAATCGAAAATCCGGGTCACGGCGGATCGCAATACTAACTCTCGCGGTCTTTGGGGTTTTGACTTTCCCGTCCCCGTGCCCGCGCCCGTTCCCGGCTTTGATCGAGGTCGGTTAGAAATACATCTCGTCGGGTCTGAGGCGCAGCCCCGCTAGTTTCTTACTGCGTGCGCAGGACCGTGTCGCCGGTCCCATTGTCGGTCGAGGTGATGAAGGGAATCACCGCACCCTCTCCGCCTATGACGTCGAAACGGACTTTGACGTTATGCAGATCGCCGAAAGAGGTCTCGCGACTTTCCCCGATGATAGCCTGCACCAGACCGTTGATCTGGAGATACTGATTCGGTCCGACGGCCAAGGCCTTCGAGCCATTGGCTTCTCCTGAGGTCAACTGCGTTCCATCCGCAAAGTAGACGGATACCTGAACGGTTGCCGATTTGCCAGACGTCTCCACAAGCGCAAAGTTCGTCCTGAATGTTCCACCGCGCTGCGAAGTTACAGTGGCCGCCATCGAGTCATCGATGCCGCCGAAGACTCTCGAGTCACCGAGGCCGAGAGACTCCGAGAGGGGAAGGGTCGGGACGCCGGTGCCGAAGGTCCCCGGACCGGTCCCGCTCGTATAGGTCCGGCTCGTCACGTTGAAAGGGCTGCCGGCGACGGGCACCGCGGTCACCGAGCCGACCGAGACTCCCGAGACACCGAAGAAAGACGGAACGACGTCATCGAGCGTCTTCGTCTCGTTCGGCGCGAGGGTCAGGCTCTTCGTCACCGCGCTTCCGGATGGTGCATAAGTGAGTGTGATCGTGGCCGGGACAACGCCGACATTCATGACCGCCAGGTCGGTACGAAAGTTCGTTCCATTCGCTCCCGGTGCGGCGCCTGCCACCGGAACGATCATCGGCTCGTCCCCTGAGAAGCCATACTGGAGGTTCCAATCGGCCACCGCCCATGTGTCTCCGCTGGCATCGTCGACCGGTGTTGCGTATCCCGAGACTCTTCCGCCGGCGGTGTCGGTAACGGCGGCGGCGACAGCTCCGGTTGGCGTCACGTTACTGAGCGAAACCATCCCGAAGGCTGGTATGGCCTGGCCGGTTACCTTCAGGACAGTATTGCCGCTCGTATCCATGAAAGTAACATCGGCCATAGCAGCAGTCCCTGACATTTCCTGTAAGTAGAGGTTCGTGTGCGTTGTCGCATCCTTGCGCAGTCCGCCGAGTATCATCGTCTCTCCCGGCCCTGTGCTGCGATCCGATCGAAGCACGGGGATGGCGGTGCCGTACGTTCCCTTCGGGTCGCTCTTGTTGAAGACGTTGGCGTTGACCGAGAGCTTCTCCGCATCCTTTGAACGGATCTGGAGGGTTCCAACCTGATTGTCCTGCCCGAAATAGGTCGTCACGACATCGGCGAGAGCCAGGGATGTGTTGGTGGAAACCGGTTGCGCG
>DASZZV010000047.1:0-11428 GCA_035544835.1 Thermoanaerobaculia bacterium | reverse complement strand
CGTGCACATCGAAGGCGATGAGCTGATCCAGATCTTCGACGCAGGTCTGCATCTCGCGCCGCTTGCGCTGCCCAAGCCGGAGGAGAAGAACACGATGTATTTCCGCGGCGGCGTGCTTCGGATGGGAAAGCTGCTGATGCTCGACGCCGACATGCAGGTCGTCGATACCGACCGGAGCGACCCTTTCGCGTTCTTCATCGACATCTACAACGAGGAGCTCGTGGCGGGATCCTCTCGCAATCAGCCGAACTTCGGCCTGGTGGTCTTCATGCGGGATTGGACAGACCTCGGCAAGCCGGCGAAGGAAGGGGAGAGGATCGCGCCGAAATGACGATGGGTAATTGAGGTTCGAAGTCACAGTGAAGAAGCGTAAGGAACTCCTCGGCGCATTGCAGCCGGGGAGCGGCAATCATTCCACCGATCGAGGGCCGAACACCGTCCCATACCTGACTAGCGATCTGCTATCGAGCGACGAGTCGATGGAGCTCAAAGAGCTTCCGTCATCGCTCGTGACGGCGCCCTTCCTGCGTAGGCGAGCAACCAAGCGCCGGCATCAACAAAACGAGCCGTTTCGAGCGATTTCTCCGAGAACGATGTTGTGCCAAAGCAGGTAGTTGAAGGCGGGACGTCATGGTCAACGAGATCTTCTGGATGCGAGGTAAAAAGATCACGCCACGGGCGAAGGTGATCGGGTCGCACTCGGCAAAGGTCGCAATCATCGGGGGAGGGGTCGCCGGACTAACGATCGCAGATGAGCTCCTGCGGAGTGGAATCCATGACGTCGTCATCCTGGAGGCAGGCTTCTGCGGATCTGGCGCGAGCGGCCGCAGCTCCGGTTTCATCACACCCGCCAGCGAACTGGAGCTCTCGCAACTGCGGCGTCGCTTCGGAGACGACGACACGCGTATTCTCTGGAACGCAGCTCAGAGGGGCTGCGACGCCATCGGCGAAACGATTCAGCGTTACCAGCTTGATTGCGGCTTTCTCGCCGCCGACAGTCTCTACATCGCCTCGGATGAAGGTTCCTTTGACGTCGTGGAGGAAGAGCACGAGACACGCCTCGCCCTTGGATACGAGTCGCGTTTGTATGACAGGTCGTCGGTGGCTCAGGTCATCGGAAGCGACACCTTCGGCGGCGCAGTGCGGTACGGACGCACATTTGCGATCGATTCCTTCGAGTATGTCAGGACGCTGAGCGAGCGTCTCGCCCAACAAGGGGTGCAGATCTTTGAAGGCTCGGCAGTTACATCCGTTGATGGCGGTGTGGCTCGGACGCGAGAAGGGAGTGTCCGCGCGGAATCAATATTCTTCAGTCTCGATCACAGAGCCTGTGGAATTGGAGTTGCGAAACAGGAGGCCTATCATGCGCAAACTTTCCTCACCATCAGTGAGCCACTCGACGAGGCCCTCGCCCGCTCCATCTTTCCCGACGGTCCGCAACTGGTCTGGGACACCGACCTGATCTACCAATACTTTCGACTCACCCCCGACCGCCGGCTTCTCCTCGGCGGCGGATTGTTGTCGCGGACCTATGCTCCTGAACGTCCGAACGACGGGGTCCCTGTACAACACCTTCTCGACTATGTTCGAAGGCGTTTCCCACAGATCGAGGGAGTACGTTTTGAGAGCATGTGGCCAGGACTCATCGGGGTGACTAAAGACCTTCTTCCATTGGCTGGCAAATGCGAGGGCAGACCGGGTCATTACGCCGCCCTTTGTTCGTCGGGGTTGCCCTGGAGCGTGCTGGCTGCGAGAGTGGCCGTTCAAATCGCGATCGACGGTAAATCGGAGCTCAGTGATTTTCTCGACCCCCAACGAAGCTTCACCGAGCTTGATCTCACTCAGCCTGTTGTTCGGAAGCCGCTCACCTTCGCGTTGTCGCACGCCTATGCAAAGTCGCTCTTGAAGGGAGACGCCCGGCGGGTTTCCCAACGGAAGCAGGTAATCAAGCGAGTCAGTCTCGGAGCCGCGATAGCCGTACTCCTTATTCTCGCCTGGAGGCGGCTCAGGCGTTGTTAACTGGGCTTGCGAGATGCGAGGCTATGCGGGGATTGATCTTCATTCGAGCAATGTGCGGCTGGGGATCGTTGCGGTTCGCATTTTGCAAGTCGCATCTTGCTGAAATTTGGCGCGCTTCGTCCTCAGAAATAAGGCGCGGTCCGTACGCCAAATCAGCTTGAGGAGGCTTTTATGAAACAGCAATTCAAGGTTCTGGCTCTGGTGATAACAATCCTTGGGGGAACGTCCAGCTCGCTTTATGCACAGTCAAAGAGTTCCTTCCACGATGACATGAGGAAATTGTGGGAGGATCATGTCACATGGACCCGCCTCTACATCATCAGCGCGGCGTCGGGGAGTCCGGACGTAAAATTGACAACGCAGCGACTCCTCGACAATCAGCGCGATATTGGAAATGCCGTTTCAGGATTCTACGGGAAAGATGCCGGCGACAAACTGACGACTCTTCTTCGCGAACACATCACTCTTGCGGCCGATCTGGTTATGCAATCGAAAGCTGGCGACGCGACCAAAGCAGCCGTAACCAAGAAACGCTGGTACGACAACGCCAATGAGATCGCGGCTTTCCTGCATGGCGCGAACCCGAAGAACTGGCCGCTGGCGACGCTCCAGTCGGCGATGAGGATGCATCTTGACGAGACCCTCGACGAAGCGACTCACCGTCTACAGGGAAAGTACGACCAGGACATCAAGGACTACGATGCGGTCGTCAACCACATACTGAAGATGGCCGACCTCCTCAGCAGCGGCATCATTGCCCAGTTTCCTCAGAAATTCTCGAAAGCCTAGCTTTCCCGAGTGGGAGGCGTTCCAGAGAGCGCCTCCTACATTTCAGCAATCCCGACAACCCGCGAAAACCCGAGCGTCGAGAGGCTCGTCAAGAGGAAGAGGCCATGATCCGTGAGGAGATTCAGAAAAGGATTGTCGAAGCGATCCGGGAAGAGAAGACGATTCCGGATGGCGACTTGAATCCGGAGAGTCCTCTAGCTGATGTTGGGATTGATTCTCTGGATGCGCTGAATCTCCTCTTCGTCATTGAGGAGGCGTTTCAGATTTCGATTCCTGATTCGAGCGCCCGGTCGATCAAAACACTTCGGGACATGGTGAACGTGGTCGAGCAGCTTCTCGAGGAAAAGGGGCATAGCATCACGGAGACTCCCGCGTCCGAGATCTCTGCGGACAGGCATTACGGCGCAGGCTGAGCGGCGATCTCGTGGACTACTTGCGGGCGGAGGGTGTCGTGCTGCGGCGGGGAGGTTCCATCTCGAAGCGCCGGCCGCGCGCGCGCGAGGAGAGAGGTCGATCCAGATAAACCTGAAACGCGCATCGCCCATCTTCCTCCTGAAACCGTTCCTCACGGACGACTTCGTATCCAAGTATCCGGCGGAGCGTGCTGACGGTCGTGCTGCAGATGGCGGGGCGCTCGAGCGCTACCCCGAGAAATGGACAATTCCTCTCGATCACGCGCGGACCTTCCGGTCGCCGCTCGATGGTTATGTAGGGGTCGCCCTTCGAATAGACGTCCTGAACCCTGCGGAGCTTTTTTTCGAGGGGCATCTCGTCTGTGATGTCCCGCGTCAGCCGCTCGACCCTGTCGTCGGTGATCGCCGCCAGCGTTTCCTTGCCGGCGCGGTCGAGGAGAGCGATGGCAAGATCATCGTATTGTTTGGGGAAGAGCTCGTCCCCGGCGAGAGTCAGGCAGTATTCGACGGGCGGACGCCCAAGAGCACGGGCCGAATCGGCGGGAACATCAGTTCTTCCGCAGACGTCGCCGACCCACCCTTCCCTATCGAGCTGTACGAGCTGTTGTCGAACCGCTTCCGTGGAGACACCAAGGCGTTCGGCGAGTTGAGGAATGGTAGCCCGACCCAGCTCTTTTAGAACCTTCAGAATCGTGCGCCGAGCCTCGGACAAGAGATCCATGAATTCGAGCCGCGGACCGCTCTGCCGGGAAATCATAGTGACGCCCTCCCGATTTTCAAAGTTTGCTCTTGGGATATCGGCCACCGATTTGCATCGGGAGTCCTGTAGAGGGAGAAAAGAAAAGCCATGGAGAGTCGCGCGAAGTTGTTTGGCCATTCCATCCACCAGATGCTCGTCGCCTTCCCGCTCGGCGTATTGGGGATGTCACTCTTTTTCGATCTCATCGCTCTCATCTTCGGCCTTCAACCCTTATTGCAAGCTTCGTTCTACATGATCGCAGCAGGAATCATCAGCGGCCTTCTCGCCGCTGTTTTTGGTCTCATCGATTTTCTCGGAATTCCTCGGGGAACCCGGGCCAGATATATCGGGTTGCTCCATGGGATCGGGAACGTAGTAGTGGTGGGTCTTTTCGGGGGCAGCTGGTTTCTGCGGCGTGACACTCCGGCGTCTCCTCCGATGCTGGCAGTTATCATTTCGGCAGTTGCCGTCACTCTGGCGGTGATCACCGGGTGGCAGGGCGGCGAGCTGGTAGCCCGTCTCGGGGTCGGTGTTGACGACGGCGCGAACGTCGATGCTCCGAGCTCTTTGTCAGGAAAACCCGCCAGTTCGACACCTCGAGTCGCCTGAACACGGAGGCAATTCACAATGAGCGAACGAATCATCAAGGCCATCAGCGAACAAGAGACCCTCGGGCGAGTTGCAGACTCAGTCCAGCCAGTCGTCCGAAAGGGTTTTCAGTCGCTGGGCGGTGAAGTAAAGGACGCTCTTCATGGAAAGTTCCTTGGACATCCTCTTCATCCAGCCCTAGTCGCTTTACCAATCGGAGCTTGGACTCTGGCCTTTCTGTTCGATACGTCGGAGCTTATCCGCAAAAAGAAATCGGGCAATGCCGAACTGGCCATTTCGATCGGATTGGCTGGCGCGGTCGCTTCGGCAATTACCGGTCTGGCGGATTGGTCGGAGACAGACGGAAGAGGAAAAAAGATCGGCCTTACGCACGCGGTCATGAATCTTGTGGCCACCGGACTTTACGTTTCTTCGCTGGCCACACGACGACAATCGCGATCGACGGGGATCGGACTTTCGATGCTGGCATTCGGAGTCACCAACGCAGCGGCTTACCTCGGCGGACATCTCGCGTTCGGTGAACAGGTCGGTGTCAATCACACAGAGCCGCCATCGGCCGGAAAACCTGACAAGTTCATCGCGGTGATCGACGCAAGAGATCTTCATGTCAATGAGCCGGTTCGCGTGATGGCGGACAACGTCGCAGTCCTGCTGGTGCGAACAGAGGATCGCGTCTTCGCAATCGCGGAGACCTGCACCCATCTCGGCGGCCCGCTGGCCGAAGGCAAGCTCGAAGGAAGCAGCGTCCGTTGTCCGTGGCATGGTTCGCGGTTCTGTTTGAAGGACGGTTCTGTGCTCGACGGCCCGGCTACGTTTCCGATGCGAACGTTCGAGGTTCGAGAACGTGAGGGCCGGATCGAGGTGCGGGCTTCGAAGGAATGATGGCCCGCGCGGCTGTTTCTTGCCGCTCACGAAAGAGCCGGCCGTTCTGCTTGCCTCCTCGCGACGATCACGATTCTCGGAGAGGAATTGCGGAAGGGAGCCTCATCGAAATCCCCCCAAAGAACGTCAGTCTCGAGGCCAATCTCCCAAAGACGATCGACCTCTCTGAGCGTCCAGGATCGCAAAGCCGAGGTGACCTCCGTAATCGCCCCGCCCTGCCGGTAACGATAGGTAGCCTCTGCCAGGTCGAATCCTCGCCCACTGGAGTCCACACTTCCTCGACCGAGAAAGGCTCGATCCCATCGCTGAAAATGTTGCGAGCCTGGCAGCGCGCCGCGTCGCTCGGATTCTCTCCGTTCACAGAGGAACACCGCTGCCGTGAAGGAAAGGAGACCCCTCTGGCTGAGCTCGGATCGATTCCTTGGATTTTCTGAATCTCCTCTTCTTCATGGAGGAGACGTTCGAGAATTCGATTCCTAACACGAGTCGATCAGATCACTTCGAGATGCAAATCTGATTTTAAAAGGCACTCTTGTACTTCGTCCCTAGTTAGTTAGTTAGAAAAGAATCTTCGCAGCCAGCTGCACGATCCGCGGGCCCGATGATGAGGTGGGCGAGCCGAAAGTCGTCAGCGGCGTCAAGGTCTTCTTGGTCGCGTCGAAGGCGTAGAAAGTCGTGCGGACGCCATTGACGTTACTGCGATTGGTGATGTTGAAGGCCTCGGCGATCAGTTGCAGACGCAAGCCGCGCGAAAGCGGAATTTCCTTGCTGAGGCGCGGGTCGAGCGAAAACTGATTGGGGAGGCGGAATGAGTTCCGCTTGAGACCGGGGGCACGGTCGTTGGAATTGTTGCCGTCATTATTCAGATCGCCAACAATCGCGGGCGTATAGGGTTGTCCCGTTTGATAACTGGCGATTCCGCTAAACGACCAGCCCCCGACGATGCCACGCAAGATTCCGTTCTGAAGTCCTCGCGCGTAGTCGGGTGCCCAGACACCGCTGAGAACGACGCGGTGGCGGACATCGTTATCGCCGTAGGTATAGTCCCCTCGCAGGTTCTGAGGATCCTCGGCGAACTTGAAGTCATCGCCCCCAGGGACTACGGCCGTCGCATCGGGTTTGTCGTCCTTCACGGTCGAGTAGGTATAGGCAAGGCGGGCCTGCCAGCTATTGGAGAAACGCTTGTTGAGGTCCAGCGTCAGCCCGTTGTACTTCGAGTGGGCGCTGCTCTGAAACTGGATGATGCGACCGAAGTTCGTGAATGGGCGGTCGGTTCCAAAACGCTTCACCATTACGATCGGGCCGCCCACGATCTGCAGGGGAACCAGCGTAGGAGTGCCGAGGTTGATGTCGGTCGAGCGAGGGAGATCCTCACCCTTGACGTATTGATAATTCACGGCCACCGAGAAGTCGTTCCAGAGACCCTGTTCGATCCCTGCGCTGGCTTGCTGCACTTTAGGACTATGAAAGTCCTTGTCGAAAACAATGATGGTCGGCTTGCCTGCGGCGGTACCAGTCGGAATGGAGGGAAAGATTGTCGGGTAGGCGGGAATGCTGGCGCCGGTGAAGGTGAGCGTCTGCACGTTGATGCCGTTGTTCGAATGGGCCGTGCCGATCATGATCGCCGGCGTCCGTCCGTAGAACGTTCCGTAGCCGCCTCGGATCACCGTGTTGGGTCTGGCGGCCGGGTTGAAGGCGAAGCCGAGACGGACTCCGACGTTGTTGTCGTCAATGGGAACAACCTTGGTATCGATCCCGGCCGCGAGAAGCTGGGCGTCGGGGTTCCGCACCTTCGGCTGCTCGATTCCCTGACGGTCGTAACGGAGACCACCGTTCAAAGTCAGGCTGGAAGTGAGATGCCATTCGTCCTGCGCGAAGACGGCGGTCTCCTTGATGTTCGGATGCGTAATCGGGCCGGTCGTGCCGGGGCCGGCGAAGGCCTGCAGGAACCGTGAGGGCTTACCGTTATTGAAATCGGCGATGCTGTTGAATGTGTAGGAGCCGGAGAAATTGCCGGGGAAGAAGTTCAGGATGTTGTCGTGGTTGTAATCGAAGCCACCTTTGACGGTGTGATTTCCGAAGAGGAAGGTCGCCGTGTCGGCAATCTGGTTTCTCTTGATCGTCGTCTCACGCGGACTGAAGAAGTTCCGGCCGATGGTGAGAATCCGTACGCCGCCATCGTTGATGACCGCTTCCGGCATGGTGGTGTTCGCTTTACCGGGCTCCTGGTCCTTGGCGTATTGACCGCGAAACTCGTTGAAGAGCGAATTCGTGATCGTGCTGGAGAGCGAGCCGCTGAACGTGTCGGTATTCACCAGAGAGTCGCCGCTGTGCTGCTCGGCGATGGTAGTGCCACCGCTCTCGAAATTCCTTCCGACGAACTTCTGCCGGTTGTAGCGAAGCGATAGATGATTCTTCATCGACAGCTCCGAGTCTGTCTTCAGAAGAAAGACATCCTGATTCTGTCCCCTTGTGTAGCTGTCGGCCAGAGCGCGGATCTTGACGAGACCGGCCTGAGTGTCGGGATCGGTTGCATATCCGCCTTTCGGAACCCCCAGGACGACGAGGTTCGGAATTGAGTTTCGCTGGCCATCGTAGTTCGTGAAGAAAAAGTGTTTGTCGTGAACGATCGGGCCGCCGAGGCTGAACCCGTACTGGTCGAAGTGATAGGGGCCTTTGACGCGGTTGTTGATCTTGTTGATGTAGTCGTTGGCGTTGTATTTCTTGTCACGAAGAAAGTAAAAACCGGTGCCGTGCCATTGGTTGGTGCCCGACTTGGTGATGACGTTGATGACCGCGCCGCCCGCTCTTCCGTACTCGGCCGAGTAGGCGTTAGAGTTCACCTGAAACTCTTTCACCGCGTCCTGGCTGAACTGGTACGGAGCGCGGCCCGAGCCGGTCCGGCCCAGCGACTGCCCGAAGAAGGTGTTGTCGTTGTTCGCTCCGTCGACGACCAGACTGTTGAGCGTGCCGCGCTGACCGGCGAAGCTGATGTCACCGGCTCGCACGTCTTTGACTACACCCGGAGTCGTCAGGACGAAGTCGATGAAGTTCCGGCCGTTGGTCGGCAGGTTTTCAATCATCTTCTCGTTCACGATCGCGCTGATCTGGGATCGAGCAGTTTCGACGAGAGGTGCTTCGGCCGTAACCGTGACGCTCTCGGTGAGTCCCACCACCATCGGGATTTTCAGACTCAGGGCGGACCCGACGTTTACCGTCGCCCCACTGAGACGATAGGACTTGAACCCCGAGAGCTCACTCACGACATCGTACTGACCCGCCGGAAGAGCGGCGATCGTGAAACTGCCCGTTTCATTCGACACTGCGGTTCTCACCGCGCCCGTGGCGCGGTTCGTGGCCGTGACAGTGACGCCCGGAACGACTCCGCCCGAGCCATCGGTCACGATTCCTGAAATGGAGCCGTTTGCACTCTGTGCGAATGCAGAGGCCGAGAAAATCATCGTTAGGATAAGAGCTGCAGCCAGACGCATTACGACCGTTCGTCGCATGGACACTCCTTTGCCGGTAGACGTTTCAGTAGCAGGTAATGAGATCGAGTTGGGATTGAGTTGGCAAAGAATAGCACGGCCGTTGATCGCCTCGATCCGTCAGCTGGTGCGGTATCCTTTCGTCGCGCAGCCGCGGTCAGGAAAGGTGCCGAGCCGATGTCGATAGCGACGGTCAACCCCGCCACAGGAAAGCTTCTCGAGCAGTTCGAGGCGATGACGCCAGACGAGGTCCAAGCAGCGATCTCGCGCGCCGCAGAGACGTTCCTCTCGTACCGCGAAGTATCCTTTGGACGTCGCGCCGCAATGCTGGTCAAAGCGGCCGCGATTCTCGAGGGCCGGCAAAATGAGCTCGGTACCCTCATCACGACGGAGATGGGCAAACCGATCGGCGCGGCACGTGTCGAGGTCGCGAAATGCGGGATGGTGTGCCGGTACTACGCCGAACATGGCGAGAGATACCTCGCCGATGAAAAGGTCGAGTCTGACGCTTCGGAGAGTTACATCCGGTATCAACCGCTCGGAATTATTCTGGCGGTCATGCCGTGGAACTTTCCTTTCTGGCAGGTCTTCCGTTTCGCCGCTCCTGCCCTGATGGCCGGCAACGTTGCTTTGCTCAAGCATGCTTCGAACGTTCCTCAGTGCGCCCTGGCGATCGATAGGGTCTTTCGCGAAGCGGGATTCCCCTGGGGTGTCTTTCAAACGTTGCTGGTCGGCTCCCAAGCTGTGAGCGACATCATCAAGGACCCGAGAATTCGCGCCGTGACTCTCACCGGCAGCGAGGGAGCGGGCAGAAGTGTTGCCTCGACGGCCGGCGCGAACATCAAGAAGGCGGTGCTGGAACTGGGGGGCAGCGATCCCTTCATCGTGATGCCTTCGGCCGATCTCGAGGAGGCGGTGAAGATCGGGACGAAGGCGCGCATCGTCAACAACGGCCAGTCCTGCATCGCCGCAAAGCGATTCATCGTTCACCGCGACGTGGCTTCGCGGTTCGAGTCCATGATGACCAGGCATTTCGCGGCGCTCGTTACCGGCGACCCGATGGATGAGAAGACCGACGTCGGGCCGCTGGCCACGCCGCAGATCGCTGAAGAGTTAGAGCGGCAAGTACGCGACTCCGTGCAGAGAGGCGCCAGACTAGTAATGGGCGGGAAGCGCATCCAAGGCGAAGGCAACTACTTTGAGCCGACGATTCTCGCCGACATCCCCGAAGACGCTCCGGCCGCGGCCGAAGAGACCTTCGGCCCGGTCGCATCTCTCTTCGTTGTCGACAGCGTCGGCGAGGCAATTCGCCTGGCAAACGCGACCAGCTACGGGCTCGGCTCGAGTGTGTGGACAAACGACAAAGGCGAGCGCAAGGCCTTCATCGATGGGATCGATGCAGGCCAGGTGTTCGTCAATGCCATGGTGGCGTCCGATCCCAGACTGCCATTCGGTGGAGTCAAACATTCCGGCTTCGGCCGCGAGCTCGGCCGCGACGGCATTCGCGAGTTCGTCAATGTGAAGACGGTGTGGATTCAGGAAGGAGCGCCCAATCGAAAGTCGAGCGCGGACTGATGTCAAACAGATCGGTTGCTTCCTATGTGGCACAGGCACTCTTGCCTGTGTGCCGCGGCGTCGAGCCGTGGCGTTGCTGCTGCAATTCGACAGAGAAGTCGGCCTCGACGGCCATTTGTAATGAGCCGACCCGGTCCAAGACTCATGGAACGAGTGAGAACCCGGCCTGCCGGAAATGGCGATCGAGGGAGAACACGCGAGAGATGCCCTGCATACGCATGACTTCGAACCCAGTGCAATCGACGAGGCTCAGCTTCCGGCGTGAAGCGAGTCGAAGGCCAGCCATCGCTCGCGCGTGAATCTCTTCGTCCACCCAGACGACGTGAAGCAGCGGCTGGATGACATCATCGATCGCGTGGACCGCATCCATTCCCAGACGGGCTTGTGCCAGGGCGATCAGTTCGACGAGCACGTAGCTCGACGTCACGAGTCGCTCACTTCCATCCAGCAGCTCATTCCAGGCGCGAGCGGACCGCTTGTGCTCCGGTTGATCGCGGTCGAGAACTGCAACCAGAGCGGATGTGTCGACGAAGACGCTCATTCGGCGTAGATCTTCGTCAGATGCGCATCATGGTCCCCAGCGAGGTCGAATATGCCGGAGGAGAAACGGCCGGCTAGCTTGCGCGCGCGGTCGCGCAAGTCCTGTCGGTTCGCGCGGCGCGGCGAGGTGTCGAGCACGTGATCGACTCCATCACGGATCAGTTCCGCCATCGACAGACCGCGTTCCGAAGCGAGTGCCCGAAGCTGCTCAGCCTGCTCCTTGGTCAGCTGGATCTGAGTGCGGATCATGACACCATGATAACACATCAGCTGATATGATTACGATCCCGTCATGCCGCCGAAGATGCGCTTTTGGACCGCACCGTACTGCGGCGAATTGCAGCAGGAACGCCACGGCTCGACGCCGCGGCACA
>DASZZV010000046.1:0-1953 GCA_035544835.1 Thermoanaerobaculia bacterium | reverse complement strand
CGGGAGGGGCGAGGGACCTCGGGTACGACGAACGATGTGAATCTACTTCGCCCGTAGCTTAGGACGAAGATCATCAAGCTCGGGATTCATCGTCCGAATCAAAGCTTCCTTCTTGCTGCGTCGCCAACCCTTGATTTCTTTCTCGCGGGCGATTGCCTGCCGCGGATTGTTATACGCCTCGAAGTACAAGAGACGTGACACCCGGTACTTCTTCGTAAAGTCACCGCCCAGCCCTGCTGCGTGCTGATTCACTCGATTGATGAGTTCACTGGTGATCCCGACGTAGAGGACTGTTCCGCCTTGGTTGGTCAGTATGTAGAGGTAATACTGCTTCCAGCAAGACCGCGCTCACGATCCGCTACAATCTTTCCCAGCACCGCGAGGGGAGGGCCATCGATGAAAACGCTGATCAAGAACGGCCGCGTCATCACGGCTGTTGATGACTACAACGCCGACATTCTCATCGAGGGGGAGACGATCTCGGTCATCGGGGCGAAGCTCGAGATCGAGGCCGACAAGGTCATCGACGCCAAAGGACGCCTCGTCATCCCGGGCGGGATCGATCCTCACACGCACATGGATCTTCCCTTCGGCGGCACGTCCAGCGCGGACGATTTTCGTACCGGCACGATCGCAGCCGCATACGGTGGGACGACCTCGATCATCGACTTCGCCGTCCAATTTAAAGGTCAGGCTCTGAACGAGGCGCTCGACGTCTGGCACAAGAAGGCCGACGGGAAGACGGCGATCGACTACGGTTTCCATCTCATCTGCACCGACCTTCCCGACGAGCGGCTGCCGGAAATGAAATCGCTGATCCATTCGGGCGTGACGAGCTTCAAGCTCTTCATGGCATATCCCGGCGTCTTTCTCGTTGACGACGGCACGATCTTCAAGGCCATGACCGTGGCCGGCGAATCGGGTGGCCTCATCTGCATGCATGCCGAAAATGGAGTCGTCATCGACGTGCTGGTCAAGAGAGCGCTGGCAGCGGGACATACGGCACCGAAGTACCACGCCCTGACGCGGCCGACCAAGGCCGAGGCAGAGGGAGTTAGCCGGGCCATTGCGTTGGCGGAGATGGCGGAGGCACCCGTTTACATCGTCCATCTCAGTTGTTACGACGCTTTGAAGAAGGTGGTCGAGGCACGGGACGCCGGTCTGCAGGCTTACGCCGAGACCTGCCCTCAGTACCTGTTTCTGGATGACAGCCTCTACGATCAACCGGGATTCGAGGGGGCGAAGTACGTGATGACGCCGGCGCTGCGCCCCAGGGAGAATCAGGACAAGCTGTGGCGCGGACTGCAGTTCAACGATCTGCAGGTCATCTCGACCGATCACTGCCCCTTCTGTTTCAAGGAACAGAAGGAGCTGGGCCGCGATGATTTCTCGAAGATCCCCAATGGCGGACCGGGCGTCGAGCACCGGCTGAGTCTCGTTTACAACGGGGGAGTGGTCACCGGAAAGATCAGCTTGAATCGCTTTGTGGAGATCGTGTCGACCAATCCCGCCAGAATCTTCGGGCTTTTCCCCAAGAAGGGAACGATCGCGATCGGCTCGGACGCCGATGTGGTCATTTTCGATCCGAACGAGGAGATGACCATTAGCGCGCAGTCGCATCATATGAATGTCGATTACAGTTGCTACGAGGGAATGAAGGTTCGCGGCGTGACGAAGACGGTACTGTCGCGGGGAAAAGTCGTCATCGAAGAGGGGAAGTACGTCGGCAGAGAAGGCGACGGGCGGTTTCTGAAGCGAGGGCTCTTCAATTCGCCGAGATGAAGCGCCTTACGAGATCATTGAGGAAGCTGTTGTCATCCCGAGCCGTGGACAGCGTGCGCGCTGCCACTGAGAAAAGAAACTGAGTGGGTGTCATCCCGAGCCGCAGCGAGGGATCTGGGCGGGGGCCTTAGACCCTTGGCAATCGAAAATGTTTGCGAGCACCACGATGGA
>DASZZV010000045.1:0-14522 GCA_035544835.1 Thermoanaerobaculia bacterium | reverse complement strand
TGATACGCGCCGACTCGGGGATCTGCCAGAGAAGCTTGAACCACGGTTCGTACTTCGGGAGAAAGCTCACCATCAGGGCCAGGGCCGAGATCGCCGCGAGCGCGAGCGTGACGATGCGGAGCGTCCGGGCCATCGCTGCGTCTCCGGTCACAAGACGATCGAGAACGGTGGAGGCGAAGACGATCAGGACGAAAACGCCGGCGATCAGATACTTCTCCGGATACCGGGTGGCGCTGAAGAACGGAAGGTGAAACAACAGGCGGTAAACCGGCGTGTTCCGACCCGCTGCCAGAAGTAGCGACCCGCCGAACACCCCAACGGTCAGCGACCATCCTCGCGATCGGCAGATTATTCCGCCCACAGCGAGAGCAAAGGCCAGCAGCCCGACATAGAACGAAGCGATGAAGGCGCTGGTCGCCGGCTGATAGTAACTGGCACCCCAGTAGTGAGCCCCTCCATCCGCGACCGATCCCATCCAGTGCGGAAAGACAAACTCGAAGACACGAATGAGCGGCGTACTCCAGCCGGTTGCGCTGTCGAAGGAGAATCCGAGTGATCGAACGGAGTCGCCGGCATGATCGATCATCGGAAGCAGCTGCGCGGCTCCCGTCAACGATGCGGCGAGGATGATGGCCAGACACGAAACCACGGAACGTAATGTCGCCGCTGCGCCAGCCCGCGCTTCCCTGGCCTGACTGAGCCCGATGACCAGAACCAGAACCTCAGTCTGGAACAACGTCATCGGCTCTCCGCACAACACCTGCATCGAGAGAAAGAGCGCGGCCAGAGCGAAATCCCGGCTGCTCTTCGTCCTGAGGAACCGGAGAACGAATAAAACTATGAGGGGCATCCAGGCAACTGATGAGAGATAGGGAAGCAGATTGGTCAGCGACGACAGCAATCCACTCAGTGTGAAAGTGATGCTTCCGAAGGATGCGGACAAAGGCGTCAACGCTATGGACCGCAACAGCAGGTACATTCCCAGTGCAGCGATGTAGAAGTGAATCACGATGCTGAGGCGAAACCCGAGATCGTAATCCGGGAGAAGGATGAGCCATTGCGGCGGATAAAAGAGCTCGTAGGCAGGATTCGCGGCAAGCGGCTGCCCGCCTGCGAACAGCGGGTTCCAATAAGGAAACTCGCCGGAGAGCATGGCCCGACGGACCATGGACTTCATCGGATAGTGATAGGCTGTTATGTCGCGGTCGTACAGTCTCTTCCCGCCAAAAAGAACGTCCGCAAAGAGCAGCGTCGGGATCAGCAGGACGAGCGCGATTGCAGCGGCGTCCACTCCCCGCCGGGCTGGCGCACCGTCCGCGTTCATCGGTCGATTGTAACCAAGTGTAGATTTGTATAGGTGTGTCGACCTTCACGAACCTGTCTCAAACGCCCCGGGGCTCGGCACAAAATTACGACGCGTTCCGAAACCCACGGCTTACGCCGTGGGCTAACAAGATGCCGCCGCTTCGCGGCTCTGAGACGCCCTTCATGACGAGCGACGAGCAATAATGCAGCTCGCCACCCGGTTCTGTAACCCTGCAACGTCCTGGTTCGTCTGTCTAACGATGAGAAAAACCTTCCCTCTGAGCCTGCTCACCGCTGCTGCACTGCTGTCGCAAGCCCCTCGGGCCGTGGCAGAGATTGCTATTTTCAGCGATGGGCGAGCCATGAAAGTCCAGGCTCACGCCGTTCAGAACGACTGGATGCAGCTCACGCTCCCCAGCAAAGGGAAGATCCTCGTCTCGCTGGCACGGATCGAGCGCATCATCGAAGACGAGGTGATCGTCCAACAGGCTGAGGTGGCAGTACTGCCCTCCCTCTTTCCCCACAGGTCATGGCATTACGTAGAGGCTCGACTTCCGTTCACATCGCGATACGATCAGACCATCATCGAGGCGGCACGCAAGGTCGACGTCGATCCTACCCTGGTCGCCTCGATCATCAAGGCTGAGTCCGATTTCGATTCGCGCACCATCTCCAACAAAGGCGCGCGCGGTCTGATGCAGCTCATGCCGGGCACAGCCGATCGCTTCGGTGTGGTCGATTCCCTCGATCCGGTCCAGAACATCTACGGTGGCACCCGCTATCTCCACTGGCTTCTGGAGAAGTTTCAGGGAAACGTCGAGTATGTGGTCGCCGCCTACAACGCCGGGGAAGGCAATATCGCCAGGTACAACGGCGTCCCGCCTTTCCGGGAAACAGTCGAATATGTGAAGCGCGTCGCGAAGCACGTCACCAGAGCTGCCGCGATGATGCCGACCGGACAGGCGCGGTAGAACGGCCGACCAGGAGTAGCCGTTTGTGTGGCACAGGCACTCCTGCCTGTGTGCCGCGGCGTCGAGCCGTGGCGTTCCTGCGACAACTCAAAGAGAAGTCGGCCTCGACGGCCGACACACAGGCAAGAGTGCCTGTGCCACACAAGATGCCCATTTGGCGCCGTTGGCTAAAGCTAGACCAGCTCTTTTTCCCGGACGATGATCTCGTCCGGATGGGGCGCCAGGAAGCGTCCGATCTCGTCGAACCGCAGCACCATGATCGTGCGATCGTCGTCCGGCGGGTGACTGCCAGAATGCTCGGCTACCGCTGCAAGAATCGCCTCCTGGACGACTCCCGGAGCCTGTCCGGCTACTGAGGTAAGTACCTCTTCGAGCTTCTGGAATCCGAAGGGATCACCGTACTTGTTCTGCGCCTCGACGATGCCGTCGGAAAGGTAGACGAAGGTATCGTTCTGCTCCAGCGTCCGCTCGACGGTATGCGGCTCGATCGACTGGCGCACCCCAAGCGGAAGCGAAGGGGTCTCAATGGCCAGCACCGGCTGCCCGGCACGAAGAATATAGGGATACAGATGTCCGGAATTGGTGTGACGAACGGAATGATTGTCGAGATCGAAGATCGTGAACCCCAACGTCATGAAGGATCGCTTCTCCGTGGAATTGAGCACCAGATCGTTGAGGCGATGGAAGAGCGCCTCTTCACGAACCCCCTCATCGACCAGCGTCGTTAGAGCGGCCTTGACCATGGCCATCACCAGTCCGGTCGACAGGCCGTGACCCGAGACGTCACCGATGGCCACAGCCAGGCGGGAGCGATCGAGATTGAAGACGTCGTAATAGTCGCCGCCAATGGATGCCGTCGGCTGAAAGTGCGCCGAGAAACTGACGCCCTTGTAGGTCGGACCCTCCTTGGGAAGCAGGTTGCGCTGGATCGAGGCGGCGATGTCGATCTCGCTCTGCAAGCGCTCCTGGCCGGCGACTTTGGTGAGCAGCGAGCCGATGGACTCAGTCATGCGATCGAACGAATTGGCCACCTCGCCGAGCTGGTTCCGCGGCTGCATCCGGATCCGGTACGAGAAGTCGCCATGCTCCACAGCCTTCGTTCCCTTCTCAATTCGATTCACGGCCCGCGAGATGGAGAAGATCAGAACGCCCGCGAAGAGCGTAGCGAAAAAGTAGATGACGAGGAGCAGACCGCCGATCCCACCGGTGATAGCGAGACAGAATCGAACGTATTCGGATTCGCCGACATATGAATTGACGATGTTCGAGATCGGATTCGAAATCCAGGTAAGGAGGTGCTCCTTCTCGTTCGGCTCTCCGGTCTTCCAGTCGACCAGCGGGCCGCTGATGTCGGCCCAGATGATCCGTGAGGGACGAAAGGCCCGGCGGAAGAAATCATCGAAGTCTTCATCGCTCGCTCCGGTGATCTCGTGGCTTCCACGGGCGTCCCGCCACTGAATGTGACCACGGCGCCTGGGCGGTTTGGGGGTGGAGTCCCCATCCCCGTCTTTCTCCGTGCCGAGGCTGTTCGAAACGATCATGCCGCTGCGCCCTTCGACCTCGGCCGCCCAGTTCTCATCCACCGGCTGCATGAAGACGATCGATCGCGGCTGCCCTTCGCCCTGATAGATGCGTGACGAGACGAAGCACACCCCTTCATCACGACTCACCAGCCCGCTGAAGTTCCTGCCCGTGACCCATTGCGGCAGCTCAGCATCGCCGTCGGCTTCGATGATCTTCATCGTCGACAACTGATCGGGCGGACGCCGCCCTGTGAGTGCGTACTCCAGGTTCCAGCGATCCATCTTCGACAACATGGCCTGACGCTCGTTGCGCAGCGTGGCGCGCGACAGCACACCACCCATCAGGTACCCCATGACCGCCAGCATGATGGCGAAGAAGACGAACGGCAGCATGCCGATGAGAAAATAGCTCAACGCAAGCCGCCGTCCCACGCGCCAGAAGAGCTTTCGCAGGATGTAACGAACGGCCAGAGCGATCAGGTAAATCGTGATCGGTATGAAGACCAGGAAAGAGAGAAAGGTCAGGAAACCGACCGCACCCGACAGGGGTAGACCAACTCGCGAGAGAAGACTCGGGCGAGTGAGAACGATCATGAGTATCAGCGACGACACCCAGGTCAGCAGAAGCCTCTTACGATTTGCGGTCATTCACCCTATGCTCTGACAATCGGCCAATATGAGTAGCCTCGAAAGAAACAACTGAGGACTTCCTCAAAGTGTGCTCATGACCTTATACGACGAAAATGGGTTTGTGTTCCGGCCACACCCGTCCGTGGTCGCGCTGACCGCTGTCAGTCTGTTTTTCCATCTCCTGAATCTGCAGCTTTCCTCATTACTGAGAAACGTTTGCGAGCAGCTGACGGCGCACGCTGTTGCTGATACCGGCCGCTGGGTTCTCTACGCTCCAGTAGCAGACCAGACCGCGCGCTTCTTCCATCCGGGCGCGCGTCCCGGTCTGTACGCTTTCAACGACCTGATCACCATTGCCGCAGCGACCGTTCTGGGCCTGGGCGTCATCATCTTCTGGCCTACCGAGCAGAGTCTGGCCAGCCGGCTGTATGTTCACTCGCTGGCACTCTGCCTGGCCGCATTCACCGGGTTCGCCACCGCCTTCGACCTCAACGCCGCGGCGCGAATCGACGAGGTGATCGGAGTGGGCCGTGCTCCCTCCATGGCAATCCTGGTTGTGATCGGGCTGGCCACGGCCATGGTGATTTTCTTTGTCGAGCGTATGTCGATTGCCCTCATGTCGAATATGTTTCCGGTGAGCACACCACTCTACCGGTTGAAGTTGTGGCTGCAGCGGATCGCTGTTCCCTTCGGTCTCATCGCCGCGATCGCGCTCTTCAACAACGACCTTCGCGATGCTCTGGCTGCAGCCGCCGTCATACTCGTCACTCTGCTCGAGAACCTCGGGCACGTGCCGTTGGAGCGCTTCGAGCAACTGTCGGACGTGCATCTTCGGGAAGCGGCGGCGCTTGCTCCTGTTCTCGTCGGCATACTGATCGCCGCCTCGATCTATCTCTTTGGATTTCCACGCGCTGGCCTCCCTCATCGCGTGGTCGCATTCGATAAGCGGATGCACCCCAGCCTCGTGCGCCTGGACCAGGTCGGCCTGCAGGCGCTGGATGTGCGATCGACTGAGAGTGGCAAGACGGAGCCGAAGAAGATCGACATCCGCTGGTCGAAAAAGAAACGGCGTTAGTTGGAGCGCCGTTAATTGCGGCGGATCGGAGTGGCGGCATCTTTGCCGCCTGGCTCGGCGCCGTCCCGCGGCGCCGTTCTCTTGGAGTTGCCGTGATTCGGGGCGGCGGCGCGGGACGCCGCCGAGCCAGGCGACGGGATGTCGCCACTCCGAAATGCGAGCCTTCTCCGCGCCCCGCCTACACTTCCCGCAGCGCCGTGGTAATCGGCAACCTTGCCGCGCCCAGCGCCGGAAGCAGCCCGCCGAGGATGCCGGCGACGAGGGCCAGCGCAAGGGCGAAGACTGCAACTGCCGGCGAGATCCGAAAATTGAACGCGACCTCCGAGAAGGTCTGAAAGTTCGTAGTGCCGGTCGAGATGCCGTTCACGGGCAACGCCAGCAGCAGCCCGAGCCCTCCCCCGAGCAACGAAAGGACCGCCGACTCGATGACGATGGTCACAAGAATGGCCGACCTGCGAAACCCGAGCGCCCGCAAGGTGGCCAGCTCTCGCTTTCGCGACGCCACTGCAGCGAACATCGTGTTCATCGTTCCCAAAGTCGCTCCAATGACCATGAAGACAGTCACGAAGGCGACGAGGATGATGATTCCCACCAGACCACTGGTCTGTTCCTGGTAATACTTGAGCTCAGTCTTCACCTGAAGCTTGAGTCGATTGTCGCCCTTGATCGTGGCGATGATCGAGGCGGCCGTTCCAGAGTCCGCGGGACGGATCAGAACCGAGGAATAGGCATCACGCTTCTGAGATAGCCCCAGATAGCCGGCATCGGCCCAGATTTCCGAGTCGAAGCTGGTCCCCTTGCCATCGAAGGCGCCGACCACTTTCCAGGTGCGCGGACCGAACGAGAAACTGTCGCCGATCTCGAGGTTGGAGAACCGTCTCTGCACGCGCCGGGAGACGATCATCTCGTTGGTACCGGGTTGGAAGATCCGTCCGTCGACAATCCTCAGATAGGGGCGGATCTCGAATGCCGCCGGCGTCACACCGCGAACGTTGACGTTCGAGCCCGATGGATCGTCGCGCTTGGGAAGCTTGAACAGCATCACCAGTTCCGGCGACACGAGCGGCTCGCCGTGAGAGTCCCGGCCGATGCCGGGAAGCGATCGGATGATCTTGTATGCATCCCGAGTAACCCAGCTCGTCGACTCTGTCAGGGCACCTTCTCGCAAAACGATCAGGTTCTCAGCGGATCCCGAAGAGACGATGGCCGTCTTGACACCGTTGTAAAGAGCCAGCATCGAGATCATCACAGCGATCACCACGCCTATGCCGAACACGGTAATCGTTGTTGAAACGCGACGACTGACCAGATTGCCGTAGCTGTACTTCAGAGGGATCGCCATAGAGCTCAGGCCTCGATCGGTTAAACGACTTTTCTCAGTCCGTTTACGACGGACAGGTTGGCGGAGCGAATGGCCGGCAATCCGCCGGCAAGAAAGCCCACGATCACCGAGGTCAGAAGACAAATGATGACGGTCTGGTTATTTACCCCGAAGTTGACCAGGAATCCCTGAGTAACAGCTCCCATGTCGACGAACTTATAGAGAAATCGAGCCCCCAGGGTACCGAGCAAACCGCCGGCAACAGCGATGGTGACGAATTCGATCAGCATCAGAATCATGATGAGCCGTCGCGAGAACCCGATCGCTTTGAGCACCGCGATCTCGGTGACCCTCTCACGCGCAGACATACTCATGGTGATGGCCGCCAGGAGGATCACCATGAACACGGCACAGATGCTCACGGTGGTGAAGAGCAACTTGATATTGCCGATCATGGAGATGAACTGCTGCTGGAACTCTTTCTCCGTGAAGGTCTCGGTCGGGTAGTCGGAGTTCTTGAACATGGCGTCAATCTGTCCTTTGACGCGCGGCATGTCTTCGCGCCGCCCCACCTTCGCCCAAAAGGTGCCGACCATACCGTTGAGCACCGGTCCCACGGCGTCCTGGAAGTAATCCATCCGGAAAAAGAGGGTGGAGTCGTCGACCTTATGCTGGTAGATACCGCGAACTGTCAGTTCAGGGTTGAACGGAAAAATCGTCCCCGTAAGGTTCACCCGATCTCCGACTTTCCATCCGAAGCGGCGCGCCAGACCCGGGCCAACGATGGCTCCCCGCTTGTCGTTCTTGAAGGCCGCCATGTTGGCAGGAGCGACATGATAGTCGTCCCATATCGTCTCCATCTTGTCCCGGTCGACGGCGAAGTTCGCGAAGAAGTTCTTCTGGTCCTTGTAATAGGCGCCTACCCATTGCAGCTTGGCAACATCGGTCACCCCGGGAACGGCTCGAATCTTCTCTTCGTGGGAGAGCGGGAGGGGATTTGCCAGCGATATTGCCGACTGAACGCCCAGCCGGTTCTGCCCTTCGTTCATCGTCGAGGCCTGGTCGAAATTGGCCAGAATCGACAGCAGCGTGGAGACGAAAAAGAAGATCGCGCCCATGAGGGCCAGCGTCAGCACGGTTCGGATCTTGTTCCGAAAGAGATTGTGTAGAACGAGCGATGAGAACTTCACGTCGTTACCCGAACTGTTGACTGAATCGCCTCGGGCTCGTCGACGAGTAGTCCCTTCTCGAGGTGCAGCACGCGTGTGGCGCGTGCCGCAGCCTTCGGATCATGAGTAACCAGCAGGATGGTCTTCTGGAAATCGGAGTTGAGCTGATGCAGCAGGTCGAGAATCTCTTCGGCATTCCGAGCATCGAGATCCCCGGTCGGCTCGTCGGCGACCAGCAGCGTCGGATCGGCGACGATGGCCCGGGCAATGGCCACGCGCTGTTCCTGGCCTCCCGAAAGCTGACGAGGGTAGTGAGTCATTCGATCCTTCAACCCCACGACGGAGAGCGCCGTCTCAACGTGCTCACGTCTCTCTTTCTTGTTGAGGTGTGTCAGCAGAAGCGGTAGCTCGACATTCTCGAAAGCGTTCAACACGGGGATGAGGTTGTAGAGCTGGAAGATGAAGCCGACATGACGTGATCGCCAGGCTGCCAGCATGGTCTCGTTGAACGTGGAGATGTCCTTCCCCTCGACGATCACCTCGCCTCGCGTCGGCCTGTCGATGCCGGCGATGAGATTGAGCAATGTCGTTTTGCCCGAACCGGAGGGTCCCATGAGGGCCAGATAGTCTCCGCGGGGAACGGTAAGGTTGATGCCGTTGAGAACCGGCACTTCGAACGCGTCTCGTCTGTAGATCTTGAAGACGTCGCGAATCTCGATTAGTAACTCCATGCATTCGCTCCTGTGCTGCGACACCTGTCAGGGCGCGGCGATCCGAACGGTCTGATTGTCGTGATAGGACGCCGGGTCTTTGATGATGATTTTATCGCCTTCACTCAGGCCGCTCACGACCTCCACCCGCCCCTCGTGAGTCCTGCCGACGGTGACACTGCGGATCGAAGCCTGCTTTCTCGTATTCACCACCACGACATGAGGGCCGTCGCCCGCGGTCACGATGGCACTCGACGGCACCCAGATCCTCGGTTTCTCCTGAAGCTCTTCCTGGGTGCGGTCCGTTTGCAGAAAAGACACGCTGGCACTCATTTCGGGGAGCAGTCGTTCCGAGGGATCGACGAAGGCGACCTTCACCTGAACGATGCCCTTGGCGCGATTGGCAGTCGGTACGATCTGGCGCAGCCGGCCGCGCCATTTCCTGCCGGGAAAGGCGTCGACCGCGATCTCGGCCGGCTGCCCTTCGCGAAGCTGCCCGAGGTTGGCCTCGTTCACATCGGCTTCGACCTCCAGCGTCCGGAGGTCGGCCAGAGAAACGATGGCGCCACCACCGCTCGCTCCGCCCGAAGGGGACATGGCCATCGGTGAAACCATCTCTCCGATCTCGGCCAACTTCGCGGTTACCGTCCCTTCGAAAGGCGCGCGGATGAGGGCGTCGCGCATGTTCACATCCACTCCGTCGACACGCGCCTTCGCAACCTCGGCCTGAGCCTGCGCCCCGTCCAGAGCTGCTTTGCTGGTCACGCCCTGCTCCCATAGCTTGCGTTGCCTCTCGTACTCGCGCGATGCTTCCTGATAACTGGCCCGAGCCTCATCGAGCTGTGCCCGGAGCGAATCGCTCTCCAGATAGGCGACCGGATCGCCGGCTTTCAGGTGCGATCCGACGCCGACATACAGCTTCGACACGCGACCCGACAGCTTGGCCATGATGGTCGCCTTCTTGTCGGCGACCAGATAGCCGGTCGCTGAGAGTGACGCCGGCGTGGAGAGATTCAGCGTCGGCTTTACTACCATGATCTCGGCCTCCGGTGTACGGGCCGGCAGAATCCACTTCTCGTAGACGAAATAGACCGCAGCAACCGCCAGGATTGCCATGATCACCGATACCGCGACGCGACGGCTTCCACCGCCGGAGGAGGGCAGCTCGTCGCTTCGTTTGATACGCAAAGCACTGAGATCTGTACGCGGTACCTGTTGAGGTCCGTTCATCGGTTTCGTCCTTTGGGTGGGGATCCGGAAATGGATCGGTCTCGAGGAGACCGGCCGCAAGCAGGGCGATTATACTGGCCCTCATGGCACGGCGACCGCTCCAGCTACGACACTGCCCTCGATTCAGCGGTGCAATTTTGATGAGTTCGTGATTCGTTACACTATCGTACACGCAACCCGCAACTATCCTGTTAGAGAGCGAGGCAAGCTATGAAGCACTTCTCCAACGGCTTCATCCTCCTTTTGGCTCTCCTCGTGTGCGTCGCTCCAGCTGAGGCAGTGTGCGTGAATAAGTATCTGATCAGATCTGAAGGCGTGAAGCGGTCGATGACGCTGCTGACTGGAATGCTGACCTTCCCCGAAGCCCAGGAGCTCTCCAAGGCGATCCGCGCGAACAAAAAGAACCCCCTCGAATGGGTGGATACAAACGGCAAGGTGATCGCAAAACAGATCGGTGACCTCAAGATAGTTCAACCGATGCCGGTGAGCTGCGGAGACAAGACCTCCGGTGTAGTGATGAATTGGACGTTCATGTCAGCCTTTGCACCGACAAAAAAAGTGAAGGTCAAGATTGACGCCGAAACCATTGTCGACTTCGATGAGCAGGCTGCGAAGTAGAAGCCCTATTTCGGATTTCGGATTTCGGATTTCGGATTTAAAAGAAGCGAACCCCTACCCCCGGCTTTTGACTTTAAATTCGAAATCCGAAATCCGAAATCCGAAATTCCTACGTCTTCCACTCCGGCTTCCGCTTCTGCAGAAAAGCGTTGAGACCCTCGGTCGCGTCCGCGGTAGTCATCAGGTCATCCAGATAGAGACGCTCGATTCTCGCCAGCCTGCTGTCGAAGTCGTCCTCCCTTCCCAGACGGAACGCTTTCTTGGCGTGACGCAGCGAGGATGGACTCTGTCGCTGCAGGCGCGTCAACCACTCCTCGGAGGCTGAATCGAATTCATCGAAGGGAAAGACGGCATTGACGATTCCGAGGGCGGCCGCCGTGGCAGCGTCGATCGAATCGCCGGTGAGAAGCAGTTCCAGTCCTTTACGGGGCGAGAGCTGTCGTGATAGCTGATAGGCGGCCACGGGCGGAAATACGCCTAGCTTGATTTCCGGCTGACCGAACTTCGCCCGATCCGAAGCCAGAACCAGGTCGCAGGCCAGAGCCAGCTCGCAGCCGCCCCCGAGGGCAACGCCGCGCGCGAGAGCGACGGTGATCGCTTCGAGTTTGTCGAGCATCCGAAAGCAGTCGTGAAAAGTGCTGAGCATCGTCTCGATTCGATCGCCGAGATGATCCTGCACACTCGCGCCGGCCGAGAATGCCTTCTCACCTGCCGCCGAGATGATGAGCAGAGAACAATCCCAACTGACGCTGCCCAGCGCGTCTCGAAGCTCGGTGAGCATGGCAATGTCGAGAATATTCAGGGGCGGATCGTTCAGCGCGATGCGGCAGATCGAGCCACTCTCTTCAAAACGAACTTTTGTTTCCGTCATGGTGGGAGATTCTAACCCGCGGGGAGACTGGCGGTCGTACGCGGGCGGCGACTTCGCGACGACTGGACGTAGGGCGCGCGCTCGCGCGCAAAACGGAGTGGCGGCATCTTTGCCGCCTGGCTCGGCGCCGTCCCGCGGCGCCGAGCTCATGGACGATCTCGAACGGGGCGGCGGCGCGTGACGCCGCCGGGCCAGCCGACAGGATGTCGCCACTCCGAGCTTTACTAGCCACCTTCGACAGCTACCGTCGCGAGGGATGTTTCCGCACACGCAGCGGCGACTTCGACCAGACCTCAAGTGAGTAATCCGTCAGCACGTAGAGGAATCCGTTCTGCAGGTCAGCCGACTTCGCGGCCGCTGCGGTCGGCATCGCTCCTGCTGGAACCCACGTTGCGGCTCCGGTGACGTTGTACAGCGCTGGCGAGAAAGTGCGTCCCGTCACCACAGCGCAATCGCCATCGATATGCAGCTGCTGATCGAGATAGGTCAGGCGCCCCGAAGGATCGAGCGTGAACGTATCCAGAATCTGACCGGCTGGAGCAAGTGAGGCTTCGGTGTAAGCGAACACTTTCGAGCCGATCGTGTAAACCGTGGCTCGCAAGACCGAAAAAGCGACAGAAACGGGATTGCCTTCCGAGGCCCTCGCCGCCACCGTCACGGGATGAAAGGGGTCGGTCACGTTGAGGACGCGGAGCTCGCCCGGTGTGTCGAAGATCGCATAAGCGCGATTGGCATTTGTGGAGATATCAACCACCAACCCGGTGAGCGTCGACGCCAGCGTGATCCCGCTCCGCGGATCGAGTACGAGCGTCTTCTTCTCGCAGTTCCCGCTGGAGCAACCGCGTGAAAGTGACAGATAGAGCCCCCCCGCTGCGCTGTGCAGATCGAGGGCAATCGCGTCGTCGCCTTCACTCATCTGATACTCACCGACATTGCGGCCACCGAATGAGTAGCCGGTCACTTTCCCCAGACCGTCCAGAACGTAGATCGTCGAGCCGATCGCGACGACGTCGATGACGCTGCCAACCAGCGACAGGCGCTCCATAAACGCCGGTGCAGCGGAGCCGGAGAGAAGGTCGCGCTCGACAGAGTGGCCGTCAAACAGAAAGAGCTGGTTTCCCGAGACGAACACCTTCTTGAAATAGTTGTTGAAGGTCGCGGCAGGGACGAGCCGAGGTAATCGTGATGGACTTGCGTACTGAATGGTGGCGACGCCGCTCTCCGTGGCAACGTCGATCGATGAGCCAGCGCCATGCAACGAGACCCCGTCATCGGGAAGGCTCAGGGTCTGCTGGAGCGTCGCGCTGGTCAAATCCCATATCTGCAGGGAGGTCGAACCGAGGACGAAGAGATTGTTACCGAGAATGAAGAGGTCACGAGCAATCCCGAGATTCGACCCAGGCAGGACATGCGTGCCACCTCCGCCCGCGTACTCGAAAACCGTGAGTCCCTTGAAGGTGGAAACAACAGCGACTGATCCGTTCATCGTAACGCCGCTCGTCGCCGCTCCCTCGGCCGGCGCAGTCACTGGCGCTGACGTCAAATCTCCAGTGCGAAAGACGTAAATAGTGGAGCTGGCGTCTGCGTTCACGCTGGCCACAGAAACCGCACTTCCACTCCGCGCGATCCCGGTAAGGGAACCGGCCAGCTGAATCTGCGTGGGCGATGCCGGGGTGGGCTGCGAAAGATCAGCACGCCAGAGTGTCTGATCGGAAAGGATGGCATACGCGACGGTGCCAACCAAAACCGCGCTCTGCACTCCTCCTCGGAAGGTTGCCGTCGAGAGCGTGACCGGTGTTACGGGCGCGAGATCCCACAGGCGCAGTTCACTCCCGGCACTGGTGAGAAGACGCCCGGTTGCCCCGTCGTGAATCGTCGAGACACGCGCGGAATCCCAGCTCCCCAGATCGGTCAGGTTGCCGGACGAATCCTGACCGAAGCGTTGAATTCCGCCCGCGACAACGGAGACGTACAGGGAGTCACCGAACGAAAAGACCGAGCGCCCCGGTGAGGTCTGATAGCTACGCACCTGATCCGGGGAACCGAACAGACTCGTGTCGAACGTGAGAAGTCCGGCGTCCCCCGCGGCGGCGTAAAGGTGACCGGGAGCGGAGGCGAGGGCACCGAAGCGATTCACGCTACCGCTGGTCGGCGCAAAGCTCGTCTCGAAGAGCGTGACGAGCAAGGCCGGATTTCTGAAGTCGATGGCGCGAAGAGTGCGATCGTTACCGGCTATGAAGGCGCGATCGTCTGAGATGGCAGCCAGCGACGACGCGCCGGCCGCCACCGACGCCACCTTCGTCATCTGCGTACCGGTTCCAGTGAAGATCTGCGTCTGCTGCCCGTCAGAAACGACGAGGTCCCCTCCGATGCTGCGCACGGAGCTGGAGCGTGGCAGCGACGGAAAGGTCCCGATATTCTGCGGAAAGGAGGGCACCTGAAGCGTGTAGACCTCGACGCTGCTGTCACCGTCGGCGGCGTAAAGAGAGCTGCCGAGAATAGCCAGTCCCGAGGCCTTGCCGGTGCTGGTCGGAAGTCGCTTTCCGAGGAACGGATTCTCCGGCTGGATAAGATCCACCTGAGTCACGCCATTGGTAGCCGCGACATAGAGATAGGGAGGCTGATAGAGCAGGTCGCTGATCAATCCGCCGACATCGAGTGATCGTAGCGAAACGATGGACGACTTCGTCTTCTGAAGAACGTAAATACTGCTGCCACTGGAGGCGTATACGATCGGACCGCCGGTGGGACGGATTCGTGTGGTCGTCCCGGGAAGCGCCAGCGAGGTCACTGGCGCAGGCGGATCGACGGATCGGTCAAAGAGGGCCACACCGTAGGAAGTAGCCACCCAGAGATCGTTCCCATCGAGGGCGACATCGAGGGCGCTGGAGCGGTACTGGCCTTTGGAGATCGGCTGAAAAGTACATTGCGCGGAAAGGTGCAGGCTGAAGCCGAGGGTCAGGGAAATCAGAAGGAGTCGTCTCATTGGGAACCATTTTATTTGAAGAGAGGAAAAGATCGAACACGAAATTAGGAATTGGTGTTATGGCCGCGGGAAGTTGGTTGTCATCCCGAGCGATTGACCGCGGAGCGCGGCGT
>DASZZV010000044.1:0-6611 GCA_035544835.1 Thermoanaerobaculia bacterium | reverse complement strand
GTCATGAGGGGCTCACCAAGGTCATCGCTGTCATCCCGAGCAAGGGCGGGCGGGTGGGAGGGGCGAGGGACCTCGCAAACGACGGACGATGTGAAATCACTTCGCTCTCGTGAACGATCAGGAGTAACAACTCACATCGTTCGTCGCTCTGGAGGTCCCTCGCCCCTCCCGCACGCCCGCCCTTGCTCGGGATGACAGCGATGACCTTGGTGAGCCCCTCATGACTGACGGCAGGATCGACGTACTTGTTGCCGAGGACTCGGCGGTGGCTCGCATGTTCCTGGTGCAACTCCTCGATTCCGACCCCCGGCTTCACGTCGTGGGCGCTGTAGGGGATGGTCAGGCCGCCGTCGATTTCGTCGTCGCGAGCAAGCCCGACGTGGTGCTCATGGATCTTCACATGCCGCGACTGGATGGTTTCGAAGCGACGCGTCGCATCATGGAAACGCAGCCGCTTCCGATCGTCATCTGCAGCGCCGTGGCCGACCCCAAAGCCATGGACATCACCTTCCGGGCGCTGAAGGCGGGAGCCGTCGCCTGCATCGAGAAACCGCTCGGCCGCGAGCACAGCGACTTCGACGTGATGGCCGCGCAGCTCCTCGAGACGATCACTCTGATGTCCGAGATCAAGGTCGTGCGCCGCCTGCCTCGCTCACGTCCGGCAGCGGCGCTTTCGCCCGCCGTTCTGAAGCGTCCCAGGGAGGAGATCAAAGTGATCGGTATCGGAGCGTCAACCGGCGGACCGCCGGTGCTGCAGACCATTCTCGCCGCTCTTCCGAAAGATTTCGGCGCACCCGTTCTCATCGTGCAGCACATCGCGCGCGGCTTCCTGGCCGGCATGGCCGAGTGGTTGAACCAGACGACTGGTCATCAGATTCACATCGCCTCTTACGGGACGCAGGCTCTGCGGGGTCACGTCTATCTGGCGCCCGACGATTTTCACATGGGCATCGGCGCGGGCGGCGCCATCGTCCTGACCCGGGAGGATCCGGAGCACCACCTGCGGCCGTCGGTGTCGTTTCTCTTCCGTTCCCTGGCCGATGTGTGCGGCCCGAATGCGCTGGGAGTATTGCTCACCGGTATGGGGAAAGACGGCGCCGAGGAGTTGAAAGCGATGAAAGAAAAAGGGGCCATCACCATCGCGCAGGACCGGGAAACGTCGGTCGTGCATGGAATGCCGGGTGAAGCCATCGCACTCGGCGGCGCCATGCACGTGCTGCCGGCCGACCGGATCGCCGAGACGCTGCTGGCGCTGGTCAATCATAGAAATGGAAATGCGAGGAGCTGAGATCATGAAACCGGAAACGCAACAGCACGTCCCCGTGAGGATTCTGATCGCGGAAGACAGCCCGACGCAGGCGCAGCGGCTCCGCCATATTCTCGAAGGGCAAGGCTACGAGGTCAGCGTGGCCGGCAACGGGCGGACCGCGCTTGAAATGGCGCGGCAGTTCTGCCCCGCCATGATCATCAGCGACGTGGTCATGCCGGAGATGGACGGCTACGAGCTGTCGCGCCGGATCAAGGCCGACGCCGCTCTCCGCGACATCCCCGTCATTCTCGTCACCACGATGTCCGACCCGCGGGACGTGATCCGGGGGCTGGAGTGCGGAGCCGACAACTTCGTGCTCAAGCCGTATGACGCGGACTATCTGCTGGCCCGCGTGCGATACGTGCTGGTCAATCGCGACGTGCGCCGTCCGGACGACATGGGCGTTGGGGTGGAGATCTGTTTCGCCGGAAACCGGCATTTCATCACCGCCGACCGGCTGCAGATTCTCAACCTGCTCCTGTCCACCTACGACGCCGCCATCCAGCGCAACCGGGAGCTCAACCGAAGCCAGGAGGAGCTGCAGTCGCTCAACCGGAAGCTCCGGCGCAGCCAGGAAGACCTTCGATTGCTCAACGCAAGGGTCGAAGCTGCCAACCGCGCCAAGAGCACGTTCCTCGCGACCATGAGTCATGAGATCCGGACTCCGATGAATGGCGTGCTCGGAATGATCGAGCTTTTGAGTCTGACCCGGCTCGACGCCGAACAGAGCAGCACCGTCGAAATCGTGCGTGAGTCAGGAAAATCGCTGCTGCGGATCATCGACGACATCCTCGACTTCTCCAAGATCGAGGCAGGGAAACTGGAGGTGCGTCCCGAGATCGCCTCGATCAAAGAGGCAATCGAGGGAGTGCACAACATCTTCTCCGGCAATGCCAGCAGCCGCGGGTTACGGATCAGGAGCAGCGTCGACCCTCGGATCAGCCCCGCTGTGCTCGTCGATCCCTTGCGATTGCGTCAGATCCTCAGCAACTTCGTCAGCAACGCGCTCAAGTTCACGGCCCAGGGCTCGATCGAGATCCGGGCAGAGCTGATCGAGCGGCTCGACGGTGAGGATCGGGTGCGTTTCTCGGTGACCGACACCGGCATCGGCATCTCCCCGGAGAATCAGCAGCGGCTGTTCGAGCCGTTCATGCAGGCCGAAGACGACACCACCCGGCGATTCGGCGGCACCGGGCTCGGGCTCACCATCTGCCGGCGACTGGCTGAGATGATGGGAGGCTCGATCGAGATGGTGAGTGAGCTCGGCAAGGGGACGACCATGATCCTCCATCTGTCTGTGCCGATTGCCAATCCGAAGGAGCTCGCGGAAATCGATGCCGAGGGCACGCCAGACTCGCTGCGTGCCGCGATGAGAATGCGCCGCGCCGCTCCCGGCGCCGCGCAAGCCGAGGCCGAGGGGACTCTGGTGCTGTCGGTGGACGACCACGCAACCAACCGCATGATCCTCGAACGCCAGCTCAACGCCCTCGGTTATGCCGCCGTGAGCGCCAAAGACGGACGCGAAGCAATGAGTTTGTGGGAATCGGGACAATTTGGATTGGTCATTACCGACTGCAACATGCCGGAGATGGATGGCTATGAGCTCGTTCGCGGCATAAGAGCGCTCGAGTCAGCAAGCGGGGAGAAGCGCGTCCCGATCATTGCCTGCACCGCGAACGCGCTCGGCGGCGAGGCCGATCATTGCCTTGCCGCCGGCATGGATGACTATCTCGTCAAGCCATTCGAATTGAAGGACCTGCTGAAGAAGCTCGATCAGTGGCTGCCGATTCCGGAGGCCGCGGCTGCGTGGTCAGGCCAGTCGGACCAACCTCCGGAGTCAACGACGGCGGGAACTGGAGCAGCAGCGCCGCTCGATCGCTCCGTGCTCGCGGCCATCTCGGGCGGCGATGCCGGGGCCGAGCGCGACATCCTGCTCGATTTCAAGCGGGTCAACGATGAAGACGCGGCGATGCTCGAGCGCGCCGTGAGCAAGTCCGATCTCCCTCAGGTCACGCGTGCCACACACCGCATCAAGGGAGCCAGCAGGATGGTCGGTGCGATCGGACTCGCCAGCGTGTGTGAGCGCATCGAGCACGCCAGCCGCGTCCATGACTGGACCACGGTCGCGATCAGCATGAACGCATTCCATCACGAGTGGACACGCTTGAATGGTTACTTCGATTCTCTTTGGTCCAATCACCCGGGAAGCCGAACCGGAAAGGCAGGAACTAACAATGTCGAAGCCGCGTCTTAATTTTCTCGTCGCCGAAGATCATGATTTTCAACGCAATGCTCTGGTGAGGATGCTTGCGGGGCTGGGTGCGAGGGAGGTTCACCAGGCAGCGGACGGCGCGGCGGCGCTGGCGATTGTTCGCGATCCGGCTCGACCGGTCGACATCGTCATCAGCGACCTGGACATGCCCGGGATGGACGGCATGGAGTTCCTTCGCCATCTCGGCGAGTCCGGGAACCCCGTATCGATCATCCTCGCCAGCGCGCTCGATCGCAACCTGATCGCATCGGTTGCGACGATGACCGATGCCTACGGCATCAGCTTGCTGGGAGTCGTCGAGAAACCGCTCACGCCGGGAAAGCTGGAACCGCTGATCAAGCTCCATGAGCAGACCCGGACGAAAGCGGCCCGGCCTCGAGTGGCCACGCCGTCATTCACTCTCGGAGAAATTGTGGAAGGCTTGAAGAACGATGAGTTCGAGCCATTCTTTCAACCAAAAATCGAGCTGGCCTCGTCAAGAATAAAAGGGGCGGAAGCGCTGGCCCGCTGGCGCCATCCGCGACTGGGGTTCGTTCCGCCGAGCGCATTCATTCATCAGCTCGAGGACAACGGTCTGATCGATGCCCTGACCTGGGTCATGCTGAGGAAATCAGCAGCCGTCTGCGGCCGCTGGCGCGCCGCCGGGCTCGAGGCAACGGTCTCGGTCAACCTCTCACTGAAGTCCCTTGCGGACGTGGAGATCGCGAATCGCGTCACGGAGATCGTGCGCAGCCAGAACATCGAGCCGAAGGACATGGTGCTCGAGGTCACTGAATCAGCCGCCGCTACCAACGTTGGCAAAGCGCTGGAGAACCTGGCGCGACTGCGCATGAAAGGATTCGGCCTGTCGATCGACGACTACGGCACCGGCTACTCCTCGATGCAGCAGCTCACGCGAATCGCCTTTACCGAGCTCAAGATCGATCAGTCCTTCGTCGCCAATGCAACCCGGCAGGAATCCGCCAGGGTGATTCTCGAATCCAGTCTCGGCATGGCCAGGAAGCTCAGGATCACCGCGGTGGCTGAAGGGATTGAAACTCAGCAAGACTGGGACCTGCTTCGCCGTATGGACTGCGACCTTGCCCAGGGCTACTTCATAGCCAGACCAATGGCGGCCGGAACCTTTCCCCATTGGATCGAGGACTGGCGACTTGCAGATGCGGCTTGCGGGGTAACGAAGAGCGAACCCGGTCAGTCGCTTCCGACACAGCAGAGCATTGGCCGGGGCTGAGTCATGGAACCGGGAGCGCACGCACGTCGTTCAATGGAGAGAATCCTGATTGCGGAGGACAGTCCGACCCAGGCGCAGCGGCTGCGTCATATCCTGGAACAGCATGGATACGAAGTCGGCGTTGCCGGAAACGGCCGGCTGGCGCTGGAGATGGCCCCGCGGTTCCGCCCGGCCATGATCATAAGCGACGTGGTCATGCCGGAGATGGATGGCTACGAGCTCTCGCGCCGCGTCAAAGCCGAGGGCGATCTTCGGAACATCCCGGTCATTCTCGTCACCACGATGTCCGACCCTCAGGACGTGATCCGCGGGCTGGAGTGCGGCGCCGATAACTTCGTCCTCAAGCCGTACGACGAGGGTTATCTCCTCGACCGTGTGCGCTACGTGCTCGCCAATCGGCAGTTGCGCCGGGAAGAGGAAGTAGTGATCGGAGTCGAGATCTACTTCAACGGCCAGAGGCATTTCATCACCGCCGATCGCCTGCAGATTCTCAACCTGCTGCTTTCCACATACGATGCGGCCATCCAGCGCAACAAAGAGCTCAACCGCAGCCAGGAAGAGCTGGAGCGAACGAATCTCAAACTCAACACATTGACGAGCGAGTTGGAAGATCGCGTGAAGCAGCGGACCATGGAACTGGAGCGATCCAATCAGGCACTGAGCGAGAGCGAAGCACGTCTCCGGCGCTTGAATGAGGAGCTCGAGCAGCGCGTCGAAGAGCGGACTGCGCAGCTCGAAGCTGCCAACAGGGAACTGGAGAGCTTCAGCTACTCGGTCTCGCACGATCTGCGCGCGCCGTTGCGCGCGCTCAGCGGCTACGCCCGGATGCTCGAAGAGGATTATGCGGGTGATCTGGATGACGAGGGGCTGCGTTACCTCTCCGTAATTTCCGACAGCAGCGTGCGCATGGGTGTTCTGATCGACGATCTGCTGAGCTTCTCGAGACTGGGCCGTCAACCCGTCGCCAAGCGCGAGCTGGACATGAGCCAGCTCGTCAGGGAAGTGATCGAGGAAGCGCTTCAGAGTCATCAGGGTCAGCGCCCGGAGATTGAAGTCGGCCCTTTGCCGCCAGCGGAGGCAGACCGAGGTTTGATGCGCCAGGTGTGGATGAACCTCATTTCCAACGCCTTCAAGTACAGCAGCAAGTCTCCCGATCCGACCATCGAGGTACGCGGACGCAAAGAGGGTTCGCGAAACGTCTATTCAATCCGGGATAACGGTGCCGGTTTCAACATGAACTATTACGACAAGCTCTTCGGCGTATTCCAACGTCTGCATTCGGCACACGAGTTCGGCGGCACCGGGGTCGGCCTGGCGATTGTCCAGCGTGTGGTGACGCGTCACGGTGGGCGGGTGTGGGCGGAGGCCAGAGTGAACGAGGGAGCCATGTTCTCTTTCACGCTGCCGACCGAAGAAGAAAATGCTCGAGCTGAAGCTGATTACGCTTCGACGAGCTCCGACTTGCCGACTGATTCCCTGCGCTAGCTTTCCAGCGAAGAGGACGGGGCGATGTATCAGAGCGAGCCCCGGACGATATCGTCGGGGATGAAGGTCGAGGTCGCCGACTCTTCTGCAGCGGGGTTCAAGCGGGCCGTTGCTGAGTTGCTGTTTGAGTTGCTGAGTAAGTCGACGTGTCATCCCGAGCCGTGGAACGACGCGAACGTCGCTACTGGGAAAGATGACATGGACTGCGACTGACGTTCATCTATGTTTCTAGCCCCGTAGGGGCGTTTGAAAATAGCCCAGGACGAAGTCCTGGGTACCGGTTTCTCGAAGTATGTTTCGAGCCCCGGAGGGGC
>DASZZV010000043.1:0-7675 GCA_035544835.1 Thermoanaerobaculia bacterium | reverse complement strand
GCGCCCTCTCGAGTTCCTCATCCATCCGCACCACTCCCTGCTTCACCAGAAAATCGGTGACAAGCGCCTTTGCCGCCCCAACCTCTTCATATGCCTTCTGAACGGAGGTCGTGGGCTGCATCGGATCGGTCATCGCCTCATCCGCGGCCCGAAGGTGACGCAGGACCTCGATGTCACGCTCGAAGGCCTTTTTCTCCGCGCCGAGCTGTTGTGCGGCCTGCTTGATCGACATCTCGGCATTCATAGTATTGGACTGGTTCCGGCTTGATCGCCCCGGCGGTACCCTCTGCCCTGAGAGTGACGTGGCCATGACAATCAGGATCAGAAAGACTGGGACGGCTCGCATCAATCACCTCAGCAAGTTAGATGTTTCTCTTTTGACGTTCCGTAAGGGGAGCGGTTACATTCGGAGTGGCGGCATCTTGCCGCCTGGCCCGGCGGCGTCCCGCGCCGCCGCCCTATCGTGAACCGGCTCACCGGACAGCACGCAACGGCGCCACGGGGATGGCGCCAAGCCAGGCGGCAAGATGTCGCCACTCCAGGTGTGACACTCGCAGTCAGCCTTTACCGGACCAGCGCGATCACCAGAGCGACGATGGCGGCAAGGAGCGCCGTGCCTGCCAGACCGACCGCCAGCATGGCCGCGGCGCGCCATCGAGTCTCGAGGGCCTCCAGGGCTTTGGTGAAGGGGTCGTCCATCGTCAGTGCGGTCTCAGAGAAGAGAGACTGCTGCATGATCATCTTCGCGGCCAGCACCTCTTCCATAGCCCGCTCGAAGTGACGCTGCTGAATGTTCTTCAATGGATCCGGTCCTGGCTCTGCAGCAGCAGCTGCAGCGGCCTTGATCACCGCATTCTTGATGTCTCCACCGCTGGCCACGAAGCGCTCCGCCAGAGAACGGAAGTCGACGTCGTTCGCCAGCGGAGTCTTCTTGGGATGGATCTGAACATGCCAGATGCGCTCGCGCTCCTCGGCTCCCGGCATCTCGAAGCGGACATGCGTGCGAATCCGGCGCTCGAAGGCCGGATCGAAGTTCGCAGCGAGGTTCGTGGCGAAGATCACGACGCCGTTGAAGGCCTCCAACTCGCGCAGGAGTACGTTTACCGTCAGGTTTCCTTCCCGTTGATGCGGCAGACCCGCCCCAGTCGATCGTCGTGCCGCAATGGCATCGGCTTCGTCGAAGAAGAGAACGGCATGCTGATCGGCGGCCGACTCAAACGCGCTCACGATGTTCTTCGGCGTCTCACCCATCCACATCGATTCCACCTCGGCGTAATCGACGACGAGCAGCTTCATGCCCAGCGCGTGAGCGATCGCCTCCGCACAGATGGTCTTTCCAGTTCCCGGCGGCCCGGCGAAATTGAACGCCAGCCCGAGACCGGTCGCATGCCGTTCACCGAGGCCCCAGCGGCCGAAAATCAGCGCATGATTGCGGACCTGCGCCAGAGCCTCATCGAGAGCGCGTCGGGTGTCGAGAGGAAGGATGACATCGGCGAAAGTGCGCTCGGGAGTGACTGTCTCGACAGCCCGCCGAGAGTCGCGTCCGGTGAAGAGAGAGAAGAGAGAGGGCATGACTGACCACTAAGTCTAAGCCCCGGAAGCGGCGTGCGGCACGGCCGCCTTGGTGGCAAGGGTTTCCGAACCCTTGTGCCGCGGCGTCGAGCCGCGGCGTTTCTGTAGCGATTCAATGGGAACCTGGCCGTGGGCGCGGGACGGGATCGAAGCCGGTTTCAGCGCGGCCGGCATGATGCCGGCGGTACGGCCGCCTGGAAGGCGGCGCTCCGCACCAGTGCTCAACGTTTGGCGCGAGGACGCCCGCGCTTCTTTACCGGCATGCGCGCGTTCATGGCCGCTTCGGCCGCGGCGGCCGCACCAGGCTGTGTGTAGAACGACACGCCGCGCACGTTCTCGTCGACCTTGAGCCCGTGCTCAAGCGAGGGGAAAGCGCGCTGCTCACAGTCGAAGCGCTCACACAATCGGCAAGTCGTCCCGATCGGAACTGCTGTGTCGAGATTGCCGAGGTCCATCCCATCGGCGTAAACGAGCTTGCGCGCTTCGCGGACGTGACAACCGATCCCCACGGCCATGAGCGTGGTCGGGGCGCCGTAGCCACCGTATGTTTTACGAATCGTGCGGGCGATGCAGAAGTAGGCCGTGCCGTCCGGCATCTTTGAAAGCTGCAGGCGGATCTGCCCCGGCGTGAGAAAGGCCGAGTGCACATCCCAGCGCGGACACGATCCCGAGAAACGGGCGAAGCGGATTCCCGTTCCGCTGAAGCGCTTGGAAATGTTGCCGGCGACATCGACACGGACAAAGTGGAACCCGACTCCGGGGGCGTCGGGCCGGCGCAAAGTGGTCAGACGATGGCAGACCTGCTCGAAGCTGACTCCGAAACGATGCCCGAGCAACTCGATGTCGTAACGCAGCGACTCGGCGGAGCGAAGAAAATCGTCGTAGGGCATGACCACGGCGCTGGCGAAATAGTTCGCAAGCGCGACGCGGCAGAGAGTCACCGAGTCCGGAGTTGTGAGATGCGATCTCGACACGATTCCGTCGATGACCTCGCTGGCGGTGATCAACCCGATCTGATGAGCGAGTTGAAAAAGGCGACTGGAGGTTGAGAGACTTTCCGACAGGAACAGCTTGCGATGCTCTGGATCGAACTTGCGCACGACCGATCGATCCGAGGGATTGCGCTCCACCAGGACCTCGATGCCGCGCTCCTCGCGAAGGTAGCGCGCCAGACTACTGAAAAGATCGCCGCGATCGAGGCGGACCTGCAGGCGAACTGCGTCCGCGGCCCGCTCCAGCTCCGGAAAAAAGTTGAGGTTGGCCTGCAGGACGTCCGACACCTCCTCGGATGGGAGATGCTGTGGATCGAGCCCCAGGAAATCGCGCCCGTCGTAAAGCTTCGACGAGAGCGCGCGTGTCGTCTCGGCCGTCGATTTGTAAGTCTGATAGAGCGCCACGACGGCACGAGCCATTCCCGAATTCGAAGCCAGCTCGCGTAAATCGGCCGTCGTGAGCGGATGCTCGCCGAAAAGGGGATCACTGAAGATCTCCTGCAGATCGGCGGCCAGCCGCCCCTCACCGTCTTCACCAAAAGCATCGAGCTCGACCCGGAACATCTGCGCCACCTTCATCAAGAGCGCGGCGGTCAGAGGACGCTGATTGTGCTCGATCAGATTCAGATAGCTCGCCGAGATCCCCAGCTTCCCGGCCAGGTCGATCTGACTCAACCCGTCGCGCCGGCGCAGAGTCCGAACTTTCGTTCCGAGACGTATGGCTCCATTCATGGCCACTCTCCGTTGACAGACATTTACAGATTTACCGATGTAAATTTACTATCTATTACACGTTAACTTGATGCAAACGCTTTACTTATTGACTTCGATACTAGCACAACGCATTCTTTTACAGAATGAAAACACAAACGCCAGGCGCTTATTGCCAACAGGGTACCGGCCGCACGTCGTGCGGCCCTACGCCCGGTCTTTGTAGGGCCGCATGGCATGCGGCCGGTACTCACTCATGAAGGAACCAATCGTGATCGAACTGGAAACCATGACCGCATTACCTGACTCGCTCTCTTCCCTTCACTCCGAAGGAATCGTCGTCAACGCTCTCGTCGACGACGAGTGGGAGCAGATCCTTTCTCCTGCCGCACTGCGGTTCATCGCCACGCTCGAGCGCGAGCATCGCTGGCGGCGGCTGGAGTTGCTGGTCCGCCGCGCCGAACGGCAGTTGGACCTCGACGGAGGGATAACGCTCGACTTCCTTCCCCAAACAAAATCGATTCGCGACGGCGACTGGCGCGTTGCACCGATCCCTGCCGATCTTCGGGATCGCAGGGTCGAAATCACCGGACCAACCGATCGCAAGATGATCATCAACGCTTTGAACTCGGGGGCCAACGTCTTCATGGCCGACTTCGAGGATTCCACTTCGCCGACCTGGGACAACCTCATTCAGGGACAGCTCAACCTGCGCGACGCCATCGATGGCACCATCGAGCATCGTTCCGAAGAGGGAAAGCTTTATCGGCTCGGCGATCGTCTGGCCACCCTCTTCGTCCGCCCGCGTGGATGGCACCTGGTGGAAGCTCATCTTCTGGTCGACGGTGAACCGGCATCGGCCAGTATCTTCGACTTCGCGCTCTACTTCTTTCATAACGCCTCGGCACTTCTGGCGAAGGGATCAGGGCCGTACTTCTACCTTCCCAAGATGGAGAGCCATCTGGAGGCCCGTCTCTGGAACGATATCTTCATTCGCGCCCAGGAGCTCCTCTCGATCCCTCAGGGGACGATTCGGGCCACGGTGTTGATCGAGACGCTGCCCGCGGCATTCGAGATGGACGAGATCCTTCATGAGCTACGCGAGCACTCGGCGGGGCTGAACTGCGGTCGCTGGGACTACATCTTCAGCTGCATCAAGAAACTTCGCCGCCGTCCCGGTTTTGTACTGCCAGATCGGGCCGCATTGACGATGAACGTGCCCTTTCTGAAGTCGTACTCCGAGCTGCTCATCAAGACCTGCCACCGCCGCGGCATTCACGCCATGGGCGGTATGGCGGCGCAGATCCCGATCAAGAGCGATCCCGAGGCGAACCGCCTGGCCATGGACAAAGTGAGCGCCGACAAGCGCCGAGAGGTCGCAGCTGGCCACGACGGGACCTGGGTTGCGCATCCCGGCCTGGTGTCTTTAGCCAAAGCAATCTTCGACGAAGGAATGCCCGGCCCGAATCAGATCGAGAGAAAACGTGACGACGTCCATGTCAATGCCAGCGATCTTCTCGCCGCCCCGGAAGGTGTCGTGACCGAGGCGGGGGTCAGGACTAATGTTCGCGTTGCCATTCTCTATCTCGAGGCCTGGCTTCGCGGTCTCGGCTGCGTGCCCATCGCGAATCTCATGGAGGACGCGGCCACCGCCGAGATTTCGCGAACGCAGCTCTGGCAGTGGCTGCATCACTCGGCCACTCTCGCCGATGGACGCCTCATCGACGCTGACCTCTACCGTGAGATCCGCCGCAGTGAGCTGGAGTCGATTCGCGACGATGTCGGAGAGCGTGAATGGCGACTCGGCTGGATTCCAGTTGCGGCGGAAATTCTCGACAAACTGATTCTCGACACGGAGCTGCAGGATTTTCTGACCATTCCCGCCTACGAAGAACTTCTACGGATCGAAAACAAAAGGAGAAACTGACATGAGCCGAAAAAATCCCCAAACCCTCGAGGCCGCATGGAGCAACGATTCCCGCTGGAGCGGAATCCTTCGCGACTACACCCCGCACGACGTAGAGAATCTGCGCGGATCGGTTGACGTCGCCTACACGCTGGCCGAGCTCGGAGCGAATCGGCTCTGGCATCTCCTCCACACCGAGAAATACGTCGCCGCTCTCGGCGCGCTCACCGGCAATCAGGCCCTCCAGCAGGTCCGCGCCGGCCTCAAGGCCATCTATCTGAGCGGCTGGCAGGTCGCGGCCGACGCGAATCTGTCAGGGAACATGTACCCCGATCAGAGTCTCTATCCCGCCAATAGCGTGCCCTCGGTCGTCAAGCGCATCAATCAGGCTCTCCAGCGCGCCGATCAGATCGATCACATGGAGAACAAAACCGGGACGCACTGGTTCGCCCCGATCATCGCCGACGCCGAGGCCGGCTTTGGCGGCGCGCTCAACGCCTTCGAGCTGATGAAGTCGATGATCGAGGCCGGTGCCGCCGCCGTTCACTTCGAAGACCAACTCGCCTCGGAAAAGAAATGCGGACACCTCGGCGGCAAGGTCCTCGTCCCGACTTCTTCGTTCATCCGAACTCTGACGTCAGCCCGCCTCGCCGCGGACGTGCTCGATGTACCGACGCTGCTCATTGCACGCACCGACGCCAACAGCGCTCACCTCATCACCAGCGACATCGACGAGCGCGATCGCAGGTTCCTGACCGGAGCCAGGACGTCCGAGGGATTCTTCGTGATGAAGGGTGGAATCGACGTCGCCATCGACCGGGCCCTGTCGTACGCACCCTATGCCGACCTGATCTGGTGCGAGACCTCGGAGCCTGATATCGAAGAGGCTCGCCGGTTTGCCGACGCCGTTCACGCCGTCTTCCCCGGCAAGCTCCTCGCCTACAACTGCTCGCCCTCGTTCAACTGGGCGAAGAAACTGGACGAAGTATCGATCGCCCGCTTCCAGAAAAAGCTCGGGACAATGGGCTACAAATTCCAGTTCGTCACACTGGCCGGATTCCACGCGCTCAATCACGGCATGTTCGAGCTCGCGCGCCAGTATCGCGACGAGGGCATGACCGCCTACTCACGCCTTCAGCAGAGGGAGTTCGCCAGCGAGCAGCACGGCTACACCGCCACGCGACATCAACGTGAAGTAGGTACCGGCTACTTCGATCAGGTCGCCAGGGTCATCAGCGCCGGCCAGTCCTCGACCGTGGCTCTCGAGGGCTCGACGGAAAAAGCACAGTTCTGATTTAGATCTGAAACAGGGAGAAGTCATGGAAGACATCGAAATCTACGAGAACCCCTCAACCGAGATTTACCAGACCAGCGACGAAAGCGCCGGATGGGCAGCGGCATCGGCCGGTGAAGAAGTTCCCTTTCACATTCCGCGTGATTAGTTTAGTTAGTTAAGTTAGGTTAGTTTCGTCCAGAAACCAGCTCATGACAGGAGCCGCTTTGCCGCGATAGGCCAACCCCCGTTCAAAGAGTTTCAGCCGCGTAGCGGCGACATCGTTTTAGCCCCACCCGTGAGGGTGGGGTTTGCGACGGCTTCTGAGAAAAATGGAGTCGCGGAGCGGCGGCATCGCAAGTGATGGGACTAAACTAAATTCTCGCCGGGGTAGCCGGCCGACGCGTCCCGCGCTCCCCTCGGTTAGATATCTGCAGCGAACAAGTTGACCTCTTCCCCATCGCCGGACAAACGAATGACCGATTCGAAAACGAAGCCGAGTTTCTTCAGCACGGCGATCGAAGCCACATTTGCAGGCGACGTAATCGCCACAACGCGGCACAGGCCGAAATCGTTACGTCCGTGCCTCAGCACGACCTTCGCCGACTCGACCGCATATCCCTTTGACCAGTAGTCCGGGAGAAAAGCGAAACCGAGATCGACGTCAACGAGTGTCTCTCGCTTCAAAAGCCCGCATATCCCGATCCGAGTCCGCTCCTCTTTGAGCTCGACGACGTAAAGCCCGAAGCCGAGACGCGCGTAACTGTCGAGCGGCCCATTCAGCAGGTAGCGGTGGGCATCCGCTTCCGTCCTCACTCCTCGGTCGCCGATGAAGCGGAGAAACGACGGTTGATTGAGGAGCTCGATGATGAATGCCGAGTCGTCAAGCGACAGCCGCCGGAGATTCAAGCGCTCGGTCGTGAGGAGGTGCGTGTCGTTTGTCATGATGGTGATCCACTTAGCAGGCCGATGCCGCGAGTCTATGAGCTTGTCATCCTGAGCCGCCGCGGCGAAGGATCTCCAGTGGCAGGATCTGAATTCAGATCGTCCTATCTTAAGAACCTTCGCTGCGGCTTCTAAGAAGCTCCCAGTATTTAGGCCGCTTTGCGGAGGTGTCATCCCGAGCGTCGAGCGAGGGATCTGGGCGGGGGACTCGACCCTTCGGCGCCTCGCACAATCGTAAGAGAGCTCCAAGACTCCACACCGCAAGGCCCCCTCCCA
>DASZZV010000042.1:0-5831 GCA_035544835.1 Thermoanaerobaculia bacterium | reverse complement strand
ATTCAACATTCAAAATTCAACATTCACAATTCGCCTCTTCTCCGTCTACGGCCGGAGAGGTTTGGGATGAGGTTTGGGATGACCGCAGATGCCCCCTTTGTCTGCTAGAATCCCCCCGCCTCAAAAGGAGAAAGCTTGGCTGCGTTTCGTCTGATCCCCAGGGAAGAGAAGTTCTATTCGGACTTTGTCGAGATGGCCGAGCAGATTCGCGTTGGGTCGCGACTGCTGACGGAGATGCTGGCCGGCGAAGCGCCGATCCACGACAAGGCTGCTGAGATCAAGGAAGTCGAGCACCGCTGCGACTTTCTGACGCACGAGATCATGCAGCGACTCAACACCACCTTCGTCACTCCTATCGACCGCGAAGACATTCACGCCCTGGCCAGGACGCTGGACGACGTCATGGATGCCATCGACGATGCCGCCTCGCTGTTGCCTCTGTATCGAATCCAGCACGTGAGACCGGGTGCGCGTGAGCTTGCCCGGGTCATCGCCCAATCGGCCGACGAGGTCCGCGTGGCCATGGAATCCCTCGAGAAGAAGAAGGGAGTGGTCGAGCACACCAGGGAAATCAACCGCCTCGAGAACGAAGCCGATCGTCTTCACCATCAGGCCGTCAGTGAGCTCTTCGAAGAGGAGCGTGACCCGATGATGGTAATCAAGTGGAAAGAGATCCTCGACCTCCTCGAGGACGCCACCGACCGTTGCGAAGACGTTGCGAATCTAATCGAGAACGTCATCGTCAAGCACGGGTAACTGATCGATGACGATGCACCTGCTCGTAGTCATAGCGCTCGTCGGAGTCGCTCTCTCTTTCGACTACATCAACGGTTTCCACGACGCCGCGAACTCCATCGCTACAGTCGTGTCGACCCGCGTGCTCTCTCCCGGCCAGGCCGTGGTCTGGGCGGCCTTCTTCAACTTCGCAGCGGCGTTCATCTTCGGCACCGCCGTGGCCAAGACCATCGGCAAGGGAATGATCGACGTTCACGTCGTCACCTTCGCCGTCATCTTCGCCGGCCTGGTGGGCGCCATCGTCTGGGATCTCATCACCTGGTACTACGGGCTTCCCACGAGCTCCTCGCACGCGCTGATCGGCGGCTACGCGGGTGCCGCGGTGGCTAAGGCCGGCTTCAGCGCCATCCTGCCTGGGGGATGGACCAAGACGCTCATCTTCATCGTGCTGGCGCCGCTCATCGGACTCGTCGCCGGCTTCGTCATCATGGTGCTCATTCAATGGATTTTTCGGGGGTTCACTCCGCTGAAGGTCGATCGCTGGTTTCGCCGTCTTCAGTTGATGTCGGCCGCCGCGTACAGCCTCGGGCATGGATCCAACGATGCGCAGAAAACCATGGGGATCATCGCCGGGGTGCTCTTTGCCGCTGGATACATGAAAGTTTTTACGATTCCGATCTGGGTCATCCTGGCTGCGCACGCTGCCATCGCGCTGGGAACACTGTCAGGCGGCTGGCGCATCATCCATACGATGGGCTCGAAGATCACCAAGCTGCAGCCGGCGGGAGGTTTCGCCGCTGAAACCGCCGGTGCCATCACCCTCTTCGTCGCCAGCTCCCAGGGCATTCCCGTGAGCACCACCCACACGATCACCGGCGCGATTGTCGGAGTCGGTGCCGTGCGTAGGCTCTCCGCTGTCCGGTGGGGAGTGGCCAGGCGAATCGTCTGGGCCTGGGTGCTCACCATTCCGATGGCGGCACTGATCGGCGCCACGACGTTCTACGTTCTGCATCTCCTCGGCGCGAGTTAATACCGACCATCAGGCAGAAGCGGCCTCCATCCGCATCCGTCACCAGCCCCTGGTGCTGCAGGTCTCCAACCGCCTTCGTGGGCTTATTCGAATCGACGGCCTTCACACAGAATTTACATGGTCCGCAGGAAGGCTTCACGAGGGCTGAATAGACTGCGCCCCACTCTGAGGAGGCGTGGAAGAGATGACCCTGAACCCTTTGTGCCGAAAACTCATCGACGTCGCGCTTGTTGTCTTCGTTTCGTTCCTGGCCTTCAGCTGTCGTCCGGCTGAGCAAGCCTCCTCTTCAGGTTCCGCTCCAACCCCGGTCGGTGCGTCGATTCAGATCAATGGTGCCGGTGCGACCTTTCCCTATCCCCTCTACTCGAAGTGGTTTTCCGAGTACGGAAAGCTGCATCCCAACGTGCGGATCAACTATCAGTCCATCGGATCCGGCGGCGGAATCAAGCAGTTGAGCGCTCAGACTGTTTTCTTTGGCGCGACCGACGGGCCGATGACCGACGACCAGCTCAAGGCAGCGCCGGGGCCGATTCTGCATTTTCCGACCGTGCTTGGTGGAGTGGTTCCGATTTACAACATCCCCGGCCTGACTGCGGAGCTGAAGTTTCCTGCAGCGGCGCTGGCTGGAATTTACCTCGGCACCATCACGAAGTGGAACGATCCCGCTCTCCGCGCTTCGAATCCTGGCGTGAACCTCCCCGCTCTCGACATCACCGTCGTGCACCGCTCTGACGGCTCTGGCACGAGCTATATCTTCTGCGACTTCCTCTCGAAGGTCTCCGCCCAATTCAAGCAGAAGGTCGGAGTCGCGACCTCGGTGAAATGGCCGGCCGGTGTTGGCGGAAAAGGTAACGAGGGTGTGGCCGGTCTGGTGCGCCAGAGTCCCGGTGCCATCGGGTACGTCGAGTTGATCTACGCGCTGCAGAACACGATTTCTTATGGCGCCGTGCAGAACGCTTCGGGCGAATTCGTGAAGGCGTCGCCCGAGAGTGTGACTGCCGCCGCAGGGTCCGCAGTCGTGAACATGCCACCCGATTTTCGCGTGTCGATCACCAATGCCCAGGGGTCAGGTGTCTATCCGATCTCGTCGTTCACCTGGCTGCTGCTCTATGAGAACCCCTCCGACAAGGAACGTGGTCGGATCATGGTCGACGTTCTGAAGTGGGGGCTCACCGGCGGCCAGAAGTTCGCGCCGGAGCTTGGATATGCGCCCCTGCCCAAGCAGCTGGTTGATCAGGAGCAGGCGGCTCTGCAGAAGATCCGACTGTAATGGTCAACCCCGTCAAGGTGAGTCGCGGAGTCACTCCCGACGACCGCCTGTTTGGCCTCGGCACTGGTCTCTTCGCCGGTCTGGTGCTCCTCATCGTGGTCGCCATCGGCTTCGAATTGACGCGTCAGTCGACGCTGTCAATCACGAAGTTCGGCCTGGGATTCTGGAAAGGAAAAACGTGGGACCCTGTTTCCGGGGAGTTCGGCGCGCTGCCCTTCATATGGGGAACTCTCTACTCGTCGGTGCTGGCCTTGCTCATCGCCGCGCCGATTGCGCTCGGGATCGCCATCTTCATCTCTGAGCTTTCGCCTCGCTTTCTCCGTCAGCTACTCAGCTATCTGACTGAGCTGCTGGCGGCGATCCCATCGATCGTCTATGGCCTCTGGGGAATCTTCGTTCTCGTGCCGCTCATCCGAAAGCTGGAGCTGGCCACGCCGGCCGCGTTGAAGAGCATCCCGCTGTTCAAGGGCCCGCCGCTCGGTGTCGGAATGCTCGCAGCCGCGACGATTCTGGCCATCATGGTCATTCCCTTCACCTCCTCGGTAGCGCGGGAAATCCTGAAGGGAGTTCCGCCATCGCAACGCGAGGCTGCTTATGCCCTCGGTGCCACGCGCTGGGAAGCCATCAAAGTTACGATCGGCTACGGGAAGACCGGGATCATCGGTGCGGTCATGCTCGGCTTCGGTCGCGCCCTCGGCGAAACGATGGCCGTGACGATGGTGATCGGCAACAACCCTCAGGTCTCAGCCTCGCTCTTCGCGCCGCAGTACACGATGGCTGCGGTCATCGCCAATGAGTTCACCGAGGCCGCCGATGAGCTTTACCTGAACGCGCTGATCGAGATCGGACTGGTGCTGTTCCTCGTCACCATCGCCGTGAACGGACTCTCTCGGCTGCTGATCTGGAGCATGAAGAAACGGGTGAAAACCATCGTTCCGGCAATGCCTGTCCTCGAAGAGAAGGCGGCATGAGCAGCGGATACACGAAACGAAGGAAGATCATCTCGAGGGTGGCCGAGATTCTCTGCGCTTCGGCCGTCGTCGTCGCTCTGGTGCCGCTGGCGATGATCCTTTTCTATGTGGTGAAGGAAGGATTCGGCGCCCTCAATCTGGCCTTCTTCACGCAAATGCCGAAGCCGGTCGGAGAGACGGGAGGCGGCATGGCCAACGCCATCGTTGGAACGCTGATCCTGATTGGGATCGCAGCGCTGCTGGCCGTGCCGATCGGTTGCATTTGCGGGATTCATCTCTCCGAGTATCCGGGCCGGAGATTCAGCTCCGTCGTCCGCTTCGCAGCCGATGTGCTCAACGGAGTTCCATCCATCGTCATCGGTATCTTCGCCTACGGTCTGGCCGTGCTGCCCTTCAAGCGGTTCAACGCCATTGCCGGCGGAGTGGCGCTGGGAATCATGATGATTCCGATTGTCGTGCGGACGACCGAAGAGCTCCTGCGCCTCGTTCCCGGAGGTCTGCGCGAAGGAGCGCTGGCCCTCGGCGCCACGCGCAGTCGCGCTGTGTTCAGCGTGCTGGTGCCGGCGGCTCTGCCCGGGATTCTCACGGGCGTGCTCGTCGCTCTGGCTCGCATCGCCGGTGAGACAGCGCCACTTCTCTTCACGGCGTTCAACAATCGATTCTGGTCGACCAGCCTCACGCAACCGATCGCCTCGCTGACCGTCCAGGTATTCACGTATGCGATCTCCCCTTACGACGACTGGCATCGCCAGGCCTGGGCTGGAGCCCTTCTTCTTGTCGCCATGATCCTGGTGCTTTCGATTGCCGCCAGGACGGCCGTCCGGCGCCTGGAGCGGATGGGAAGGGGTGGCGCATGACCGTCACCGATGCAGTTGGAGGAACCATGGCAACCAGTGGTGATGTGGTGTCGTTAGCCGGGACCGACCGCGGCGCCTACGGAAACGCGGCGATGAAGGCCAACACTGCGCCGGTGAAGGTCGAGGTTCGCGATTTCGACTTCTATTACGGCTCGGCTCACGTGCTCCGCGGAATCAATATGGCCATTCCCGAGAAGCAGGTGACAGCTCTCATCGGTCCGTCGGGATGCGGAAAGTCGACGTTTTTGAGATCGATGAACCGCATGAATGACCTCATTCCCGATGCCCGAGCTGAGGGTCTCATCACCGTGGATGGGAAGGACATCTACGCGCCGCGAACGGACACGGTCGAGCTGCGTCGCCGGATCGGAATGGTCTTCCAGAAATCGAATCCCTTTCCGAAGTCGATTTTCGACAACGTCGCCTACGGTCTTCGAATCGGCGGCATTCGCGACAAACGCAAGCTCAGCGAGATCGTGGAGCGATCTCTGGTCCGCGCCGCCCTTTGGAACGAAGTCAAAGACCGTTTGAGCGACAGCGCGCTGGCCTTATCGGGTGGGCAGCAGCAGCGGCTCTGTATCGCCCGCGCTCTGGCCATCGATCCCGAGATTCTGCTCATGGATGAACCGGCCTCGGCCCTCGATCCCATCGCCACCACGAAAATCGAAGAGCTGATTTATGAGCTCAAGAACAACTACACCATCGTCATCGTGACCCACAACATGCAGCAGGCCGCGCGTGTCTCGGACCGGACGGCGTTCTTCATGCTGGGAAGCCTCATCGAGTACAGCGACACGAATACGATCTTCATGAATCCACGGGAGAAGATGACCGAGGATTACATTACGGGGAGATTCGGGTGAGGCGGTTGTTCCGCGTTGCTCGTCAGCGAGGAAGCAGTTTGCATCTCTCTTGGAGACTGTGTCATCCCGAGCCGTGGACAGCGTGCGCGCTGCCACTGAGAAAAG
>DASZZV010000041.1:0-9761 GCA_035544835.1 Thermoanaerobaculia bacterium | reverse complement strand
ACTTTCCCACAGGGCCCGCTACCAGACCGAAAATCGAAGAAAAGCAACGAGGACGGATGCGGTTTTCGACCGCATCTCTAGACAAACCTGTGTAACCTATCCGCCCGGTTTGTTGTGTTACCTATGCGCCCGGCACTACCGTCCCTCGCCCCTCCCGCCCAACCGCCCTTGCTCCGGGATGACAGCAACGGCAAACCATTATCTGAATGGTTGAATGCCACCGAGGGGCGCGAGCGCCTCGCCCGCACTGATCGGACGGCGACCGGCTTCAGATCGTTAGTCAGCGCGGGCGCCTCGCCCGCTCCCCTCGGCACTGAAGCGAGGCAACACTACACGCCACTGATTACCGCCCGCTCGCCTGGTCCTTGTCGGCTTTGACGAGCTGCTTGCGGATGGTACCGAGAATTCGCTGGTCGGTAGTGGTGGCAAGATCGACGAGTTTTTGTTTGTCGCGGAAGCCTCGGAAGATTACGACGAAACGGTCGAGGCGAAAGGCGACCGTGCGCCCCAGGTAGTGATCTTCAGCGGTGAAGTTATCCTCGCCGAGGTTGATGATCGGATCGAGAAGACGGCCGTTGCTGGCGAAGAAGGCCTTGTACTTGTTCAGGATCGCTCCAGCCTCTTCTTTGGTGCTGGCCGGGAGCACAAGACCATCGATGGCGTCACCCTCGAAGTCGAAAGATGCCATGAAGGAGTTGGTCAGCATCGGCTGGCCGAAAGCCGGTTCGGCAGTGAAGACCTCACTATTGATGATTCGGAATTTATCGGGAAGAAATCCGAAGACTGCCGGCTTGCCCTGCGCCTCGGGCATCCGCTCGGCCACGGCTGCGGCCAGTTCCTTCATAGGGTCGAGCATCTGCGCGCTCGGTCCCGAGATCCGTACATAGAAGGGGCCGCGCCAGATGTGCAGAGAGTGTGGCCCCACGAACGACTCGTTGCCAATATCGAGGAAGTTGACGACGGCGGTGCGGCGGGTGGAGTAGGCCCCGAAGGCTTTGACGAAATCGGGAAAGCGGAAGATCTCGACAACCACCGACCCCGGCGGATTTGCAGTTCGGCTGTACTGACCGATGGTCAGGTCGATGGCCTCGTACTGTTTGAAGTGATCGGCATCCTGCTCCATGTAGGAGCGAAACTCACTGGCTGGGAGCACCAGTGGATCGGAGTCGAGCTTCCATCCGGAAACTTCTTGCTCACGTGGCAGGAATTGCATACTTGGTGATTCTATCGGTTGCGGTCGGGGCGCGGAGGGTGCCGAGGGTGGTGGTGAGCTGTTCCGTGTTGTTCTTCGAGCCTTCGATTCCGTGCAGGCCGCCGTGGCGACGAGCAGAGTGGCGAAGCCCGCTGTCCGGAGAATGGACTTGAGCTTCAGAGCGATTCGAGAAAGTCCACGATCAGACGAACGCCGACTCCCGTCGCTCCTTTCGGATCGCGAGAGGTTTCGTGTTCTGCCCACGCCGTGCCGGCGATATCGATGTGTGCCCAGGAAGGACAATCCACAAACTCCTTCAGAAAAAGCGCCGCGGTGGTTGCGCCAGCCCAACGGCCACCGGAGTTTTTCATGTCGGCCCATTCGCTCCGGATATGCTCTTTGTACTCGTCCCACTCGGGTAGCCGCCAGAGGCGCTCCCCGACGCGTTCCCCTGACTCAATCAACTTCCGAGCCAGTTCCGTGTCGTTGGAAAACAACCCCGAGGCTTCTCCGCCGAGAGCGATGACACAGGCGCCGGTGAGGGTGGCGAAATCGATCAGATGATCGGGCTTGAAGGTTCCGGCGTAATGAAGCGCGTCGCCGAGAATCATCCGACCCTCTGCGTCCGTGTTTACGATCTCGACGGTCTTTCCCGACATCATGGTGATGATGTCGCCCGGTTTGTAGGCGGTTCCACTCGGCATGTTATCGGTGGATGGGATGAGGCCGATGAGCTTGTAGGGCAGCGCGAGATTGGCTACGGCCTGCATCGAGCCGATCACGGCGGCAGCACCGCACATGTCGAACTTCATCTCTTCCATCCGCTCGCCCGGTTTGAGGGAGATGCCGCCCGAGTCGAAGGTGATGCCTTTGCCGACGAGGCAGATGGTCTTCTTCGCGTTCTTCGGGCTGTACTCGAGCAGGATGAAGCGGGGCTCTTCGCCGCTGCCGCGGTTGACGGCGAGAAGACCGCCCATCTTCATCTTCTCGATCTGTTTACGATCGTAGATCGTGCATTTGATGCCGGTCTCCTTCGCCACCTCTGAGGCCCGCTCAGCGATCTTGGTGGGGGTGATGAGATTACCTGGACCATTGCCGAGATCCCGGACGGTCCGGACCGCTTCCGTGATCGTCGCTGCCTCCTCAGAGATTCGCCGAACAGCCTTGGCGTCGAGATCCGGCGTGGGAATGAGCGTGCAGTCGATGGCGATTGGTTTCTCGTCCGGCTTCGGCGACAAGTACGCGTCGTACTTGTAATCGGAGTTGCCGAGGAGATCGGCCAGGGAGCGGGTGAGTTGTCGCGGGGTGAGACCGGCGATGGAGTAGGGGAAGGTCACCGCAATCGATTTCTGACGGTTCTTTCTGGCCAATTTCGCCACGCTCAGCAGCGCGGCGCGAAGGCTGCGAAGAGTGATCTTGTCCAGAGGTCCGATTCCGATGAGGGTGATCCGTTTGGGATCCTTGCCGATCAGAGTGACGCTCTCGTCCGGCCGGCCCTCGAATTCCGCTTCTTCGATGGCCCGGGACACCAGCTTCTGAAGGTCTCCGCCGAGTGAAAGCTTATGCTTGTCACTCTGGGTGATCAGGACGAAAAGGTTGTCGATTCTGGAGAGCTTTGGCTCTCGATTGATTTCAACGTGCAAGAGACCCCCAAAGGTGGGATCGATCAACGTCGATCCGCGAATTCGGCCGCAGGCGCGACAGCGGCTGATTCTAGCAGAAAGGGGAATGGCTGGATCGAGGCTGATTTGCTATCGACAGAGGCTGAATTGCTGAGTCACTCAGTGTTGAGTTGCAGTTCCATCTAAGCCGCATAGCGGCGACATCTCGTTAGCCCACGGCGCAAGCCGTGGGTATGTGTCTCGCAAGTAATTCGGAGCCCCGTAGGGGCGGCATCGTGTGAATGACCCACTGCGAGCGATATGCCGCCCCTACGGGGCTCGGAATATCATTGGGCGTCGGAAACCCACGGCTTACGCCGTGGGCTAACGAGATGTCGCCGCTACGCGGCTTCATCGCAACTCAGTCTTACAATGCATTCCAGGAGCAGGAGCAACGTGGCGAGAGTACTGGTAATAGACGACGAGACTGCGATTCGTGAGGCCATTAAGATGACCCTCGAGTATGAGGGTCATCGAGTCGACGAGGCTCGCTCGGGTCAGGACGGCATCGACAAAGCACGGAAGACTGACTATGACGTCATCCTGCTCGACATCAAGATGCCGGTTCTTGACGGGATGGAAGTCCTCGACAACTTCAAGACCCAGAAGGTCTCCACGCCGGTGATCATGGTGTCAGGGCATGGCGACGTGCACACGGCTGTGGAGTGCACCAAACTGGGTGCTTTCGATTTCCTCGAGAAGCCACTCAATCGCGACCGCCTCCTGCTGGCGGTTCGTAACGCGATCAGACAGCGCAGTCTCGAAGAAGAGAATTCGGATTATCGAGAAAAGCAGCAGCGCGAGTATCAGATCGTCGGCGAATCGGCTCCGATGAAGGAGCTCAACGATCAGATCGAACGGGCTGCACCGACCAAGGCGACTGTTCTGATCCAGGGGGAGTCGGGCACCGGAAAAGAGCTCGTCGCCCGCGCCATCCATCGACTTTCCTCACGCGCCGATCAGCCTTTCATTCAGGTGAACTGCGCGGCCATCCCCGAGGAACTGATCGAATCGGAACTGTTCGGTCACGAGAAGGGATCATTCACCGGCGCAGTGCGGAAGCAGACCGGCAAGTTCGTCGCCGCCGACGGAGGCACGATCTTTCTCGACGAGATTGGAGACATGTCGCTTCGCACCCAGGCCAAAGTTCTCCGCGTGTTGCAGGAGGGCCAGGTCGAGCCGGTCGGATCGGCGACCGTCGTCACTGTGGACGTCCGCGTGATCGCAGCAACGAATAAGGACCTGCAGGAAGAGATTCGGAACGGGCGCTTTCGGGAAGACCTCTACTACAGGCTCAGTGTGATTCCCGTCCGCACCCCCCCGCTGCGGGAGCGCCGCGATGACATTCCTGTCCTGGCCGAGCACTTCGCGCAGCTCTATTCGATCGAGCACAACTACAAGCCGAGAACGTTCTCGGCACCGGCACTCAGAGCGTTGGAAGACGCCCGCTGGCGTGGGAACGTGCGTGAGCTTCGCAACCTCATCGAGCGGCTGGTGATCATGTCGCCGGCGGAAACCATCGAGCTGAAAAATCTTCCTCCCGACTTCTTCCGCGCACCTGAGGAAATCGTCGACTCCTCGCTCAAGCTCAATACGCTTCAGGAGTTCAAGGACCATTCGGAACGCGCCTTCATTCTCGCCAAACTTCGCGAGAACGGATGGAATGTTTCCAGGACCGCGGAGGCCATCGACACGCCGCGCTCGAATCTCTATAAGAAAATCGAGCAATACGGCATCAAACGGGAAGGCATCGGCATGGCCGAGGCTGATGAGACTGCTTCATGAGGCCCGTGCGACACACCGCGCCAGGTCCGATAGGAATTTTCGACAGTGGTGTCGGCGGGCTCACGGTCTTCCGGGAAATCGAGCGGCTCCTTCCTGATGAGTCCCTGATCTACCTCGGCGATTCGGCCCGGGTTCCTTACGGCACCAAGTCTCAGGAAACGGTTCAGCGCTACGCGCGAGAGGCCGCGCACTATCTTCTCGGACGCGACATCAAGATGCTGGTGGTGGCCTGCAACACGGCCACTGCCGCGGCATTGCCGCACCTTCGGCAGGAGCTTTCCATTCCGGTGATCGGAGTCGTCGAGCCCGGCGCGACCGCGGCGGTGAGAGTTACGAAAGGGCATGTCGGCGTCATCGCCACTGAGGGGACGGTACGAGCCCGCGCATATACGGCGGCGATTCATGCGTTGCGTCCCGACATCCAGGTCGTGGAGTCGTCATGTCCTCTCTTCGTGCCACTAGCCGAGGAGGGATGGGCCAATACACGAGTCGCTCGCGAGGTTGCCGAGGTGTATCTCCGGCCCATGCTCGACATCGGCATCGACACACTCGTTCTCGGTTGCACCCATTACCCGATCCTGCGCAATACCATCGAGCTGGTTCTCGGGGATTCCGTGGCCATCGTCGACTCCGCCGAAACGACAGCCCATCGGGTGCGCGATGAGCTCGAGGCCAGGGGATTGGTGTCGCCTTCGCGCCGCTCCGAGCACCTGTATCTCGTCACCGATGCCGCGGAGCGCTTCAGTAGAATCGCCGGCGACTTTCTCGATCATGCCATTCGAAATCTCGAGTTAGTCGATCTCTCCAGTACCGCTCCCGCCCTGATACACGCGGGCGGTTCTGTTTGATATATCTTCCTGGTCACTAATGGCCCCCTCTTTTACCGGCCCCCCATCGGGGAATGACTCGGAGTTCTACGCCGCGATCAAGATGGGCATCACGGCGGTTGAACGCGGCGATTTTTCGGCGGCTCTCCGACTCTTTCGAGCCATTTATGAGAAAAACCCGGAAGCGGCACCCGTGGAGGGTCTCTCGTATTACGGGCTTTGCCTGGCCCGAGTGGAGAAGAAGCTGAAGCTCGGTGCCGACCTTTGCCGAAAGGCCATTCAGGCGCAGTTCTATGATTCGGCTCACCACGGGAATCTGATCCGCATTTATCTGCAGGCGAAAAATCGTCGCGCTGCCGTGAAGGTCCTCGAGGAAGGGCTATCAAGAATGCCCAAGGACGGTACCCTCCTCGCTCTGCGAGACCAGATGAACTACCGAGCCCCCGTGCCGATCCTTTTTCTTCATCGCGACAATCCGGTGAACCGGGTTCTGGGTCACCTTCGGTATATGCCGCGAACGCAGATGGTGCTGAAGATCATCGCCTCCATGGCGGTGCTGGCCGGGTCTGTTGGCGGTACGCTTTGGTACTCGATACACAACCACTGATGAACGCTCGGTTGCTTCTTGTGTGGCACAGGCACTCTTGCCTGTGTGCCGCGGCGTGGAGCCGCGGCGTTTCTACTGCAATTCAACAGAGAAGTCGGCCTCGACGGCCGACACACAGGCAAGAGTGCCTGTGCCACACAAAAATCTACTCGTGGCGCAGCGCCTCGATCGGATTGAGTCTCGCTGCCCGCATCGACGGGATGAGCGTGGCCAGAAAAGAGACTGAGACGGTGAAGACTGCAATGATCAGCAGGTCGCCCGGCCTGGTGATGAAAGGGATTGACGAGACGAAGTAAACCTCGGCGATCTCGGGCCCGAACGACACGAGCTTGAACTGCGTGATCACCAGACAGACCAGAGCGCCGAGGCCGATGCCGAGCAGCGTGCCTGCCACTCCCACAAGTGTGCCGTACCAGACGAAGACACGACGGATGAGGGAGCGGTCGCCGCCCATCGACATCAGAATGCCGATCTCCTGTCGTTTCTCATGCACTGTCATGATGAGCGTGGAGACGATGTTGAAGGTCGAGACGAAAACGATGAGCCCCAGGACGATGAAGAGGACCAGCTGCTGGATCTTGAGAAGGGAGAAGAGCTGGCGATTCATCTGACGCCAGTCGGTCACGGTGTAGCGCCGCCCCGTTCGGTCGGCGACGGCAGCGGCGACATGGGCCAGATCCGAGCCGGGCTGGAGCTGAAACTCGATCAGATTCGCCTCACCATGGGTCTCGAAGAGCGATTCTGCCTCGTTCAGATCGAGAAACATCCATCGCGCGTCGAACTCGTAAAAGCCGGTCGCGTAGATGTTGGTGACGAGAAAGGTCGCGGAGCGCGGGAGGAAATTTCCGGAGTGCTCGGTAGGTACAGTGACAGTGACCGCGTCTCCCACCTGCACCTGAAGGCGCTGGGCGAGGTAGGTGCCGACGGCGATGCCGGACGTCCCGTCGGTAGCTCGAAAGGTGCGGCGAGAGCCGACGATCTTCCCGAGCATCGAGGAGGTCTCACCGCGCGACGGCTCCACTCCCTTCAACATCACCGGCTCGCCGCTGCTGTGCTGCTCGGATGCCACCAGGGCGTGTTGGAATACCACCGGTGACGCCCGCTCGACGCCGGGAACCGGCTGGACGGATCGAAGGACCTCGGCAGTATTTTTGATGTTTCCGTCTACTGAGTAGAGGAACAGCTCGGCATTGCCGCCCAGGAGTTTGCGCTCCAGATCGAGCCTGTACCCGGTCATCAGAGCCATGGAGATGACCAGCGCCATGACTCCGATGATCAGGCCGAGAATGGAGGCAAAGCCGACCGCGGAGACGAGACGGTCGGTTGGGCGCTTGAAGTAGCGCCAGGCGATCGCCAGAGGCAGGTTCAAATCGTGACGGCCGATGGTTTGTATTCGTCGATCATCTTGAGGAAATCATCGAAGAGGTAAAACGAATCGTGCGGACCCGGCGCAGCTTCAGGGTGATACTGCACGGCCACCACCGGCTCGCGTCGGTGGCGGAATCCCTCGAGCGTTCCATCGTTCAGATTAACGTGCGTGAATTCTACGTCCGACTCCTTGAGCGAGTCGGCGTCGACCGAGAAGCCGTGGTTCTGCGCCGTGATCTCGATTCGCCCGGTCTTGAGCTCCTTGACGGGATGGTTGCCGCCACGATGACCGAATTTCAGTTTGTAAGTTCGACCACCCAGGGCCAGGCCGAGCAGCTGATGTCCGAGACAGATCCCGAAAATCGGTATTCGTCCGATCAGTTTTTTGATGTTGGCCTGCGCGTACTGAACGGGCTCCGGATCTCCCGGGCCGTTGGACAGAACTACGCCGTCGAACTTCGCGTCGAGGATCTCGTCAGGATGGGTCGTGGCCGGGTAGACCACTACCCGACAGCCCAGACCGGCGATACGCTGCAGAATGTCTCGCTTCACGCCGAAGTCGTACACGGCGATTTTTAGAAGGGATGATGGCGCTGGCCCGGTGACTTCATAAGGGCGCAATGTCGTCACATGTTGAACCAGATCGAGGCCGCTCATGCTGGGCGCCCGGCGGAGCTCCTCGAGCAGTTCGTCGCGCCCGCGGTCGCCAGACGTGATCATCCCGCGCATCGCTCCCTTGGAGCGGATGTGTCTGGTCAGGGCACGCGTATCGACGCCGCAGATGCCGGGGATCCTGTTCTCCATGAAGTAATCACCGAGCGAGACCTCTGCGCCGGGCTTCGACGGATGAGCGAATAGATCGCGCACGACGAAGCCTGATACCTGAGGACCATCGCTCTGTGCCGCGCTTTCCTCGGTGCCGTAGTTCCCGATGTGTGGATACGTCATGATCACGATTTGAAATCGATAGGAGGGGTCTGTGGCAATTTCCTGATAGCCGGTGAGTGAAGTGTTGAAGACCACCTCGCCGATGCCGTTCTGCGCCCAGCCGAAACCCTCTCCAACGAACTCCGTTCCATCCTCGAGTAACAGGCGCGCCTTGGACATGCGGCCATCTTACGCAGGAAGGTGGTGGAGTCAAAAAAAGTCGTGAAGGTTCGATGGACTCGGAGGGTTTTTGCGTTGCTGTCATCCGAGCCGTGGAACGACTTGGACGTCGTTGAAGAGAGGATGACAAGCTCGTCACTCTGAGCCGCAGGGAAGAATCTCAAGATAGGCCGATCTAAATCTGGATCCTGCCATGGGAGATTCTTCGGCCGAGCGCCGCGGCCTCAGAATGACGAGTGACTATTGGTGTCACTAGAACGGGACGCACTGTTCGACTGACGTCCTACTTCGCAACAGGGACACGTTTCCAGAAACCGTCCTTCTCTTCCCATCCGTATCGCGCTTTCCCGTCGACCTTGTGGATGGTCATGTCGGACATTTCGAGCTTCCCATCTTTTTCTTTCTCGAAGAAGTCGACGTCGACGAGATGACCGTCTTTCGACTTGAAGTCACTGCAGGCGAAATAGGTGTGAGAATCGAGCTGGGACAGCCTCTCGCGGTGGACGTGGTCGAGTTTCAGAAGCCAGGTTTTCTTGGTGGCTTTGTCGTTGAGCTTGAGATAGCCGCCGCCGGCTTTTTCCTTGGTCGCTACGTCACGCTTAATGGCGTTTTCGAGCTCATCCATCGAGAACTTCTTCGCCGTCTCGGCCTTCGCTTTGTCGCCCTTGGGATGCTCCGGGTGTTCCTTGGCGACGGTCGTCGTGGGGGCGGGAGCCTTCGGATGCTCGCTCTTGGTTGCCGTGGGATGTTCCTGGGCGAAAAGCATTCCCGAGTAGGTGATAGTGAGTACGGACAGCACTGTGTTGATCAGTTTCATGTTTCGTTCTCTCTGTTAGATTCTTATTCTCTGAGTTCTCTACGGCGTAAGTCTATACGGGTATAGCCTCGCAGTTACTTGCTGCAATGAATGACTCCAAATATTAATCGTCGGACGTTTCGAACGGTCTCCATTCGGTGAACTGATCTGCCCGGTGGTTCGAAGCAGCGTGAAAGTCACTGTGGCTGGATCGATTCGAGCGAGGGAATCTCCTGTCTCCTCTACAAGTTACCCGCTCTTGACAGTCACATAGAGGTGGTTTACTCTTCGCCTCCCGCATCACGGCGCATTCGTCTAGGGGTCCAGGACGCCGCCCTCTCACGGCGGTAACACGGGTTCAAATCCCGTATGCGCTACCAACCTCTCCGCTCCGTGATGGAGCCATCCACGCTCTCGT
>DASZZV010000040.1:0-7325 GCA_035544835.1 Thermoanaerobaculia bacterium | reverse complement strand
AGACGTCACGAATCAATCATTTGCTTGAAGTTTCACCGAGCCCCGGCAGGGGCGAAAGCCGCCACCGGATGCCTCGATTGGACGCGCTCTTTCTGTCGATCGCTCGCGCCCCTGCCGGGGCTCTGGAAAAGAAAAGAATCGCTATGATCCCGCGTCCAGTGGTTCGCTTCGCTCACCACTGGCTACCAGCTTACTGGCCCTCCGGGCCGCCCACGAATGGCCAAACTCCAGGCACCGGGCGTAAGCCCGGTGGTTCGCGAACGACTTCGGCAAACGTTGCTTTTTCGATTCCGCAAGCCCGCGAAGGCGGGCGGCAGATTGCGGCGACATCGACTGTCGCCCGCCTTCGCGGGCTAAGAAGAATATTTTTCTCCTCTTCCCGCGTCACCGGGCTCACGCCCGGTGCTACAGGTCTGCCGCGCGCCTTCGCGCGCTGAGCTCAGCAAACTCTTCGGAGGGAGGAATCTCATATGACTTAGTCTGTTGACTAGGTCATGATCGAAGTCAACATCCAAGAAGCTAGGACGCACCTTTACCGGCTTCTGGCTAAGGTGATCGAGGGGGAGGAAATCGTCATTGCCCGGGCTGGCAGGCCGATCGCGAAGATTGTTCCGATCGCCAGGTCCATTACCGGACGCGTCCCCGGCTCCGAAAGAGGGAAGATCACGATTGCAGCCGACTTCGATACAGCTTGCGATCCCCAGACGTTCTCATCTGCCAGAGTCGTATTGAGGGTCTGCCGATCATGACGGCAGACCGCGCTCTTCGCTCTTACGACGTGCGCCTGATCTGGGCCGGCCCGCGCATCACGCGCTGAGCAGAGAAATTACTTCTCGGTCAGTTTCCAAACCCGATCCCACTCAGCCTCCGGCGGGTTCTGTGCGTAGTAGTTCGCGCGGTCGAGATAGATCTGCGAGGGTTTATCGGCGGCGTTGAAACCTAGCGCCTTCTCGAATCTGGCCGTGGCACCGCTCCAGTCGCGCTCTTTGTAGAGCGCCAGTCCCGTCTCGTACTCCTCCAGAACGCGAGCCATGTTCGGAAAGGTCTCCTCGGAGTGGTGGCCCAGTGCCTCGTATACCCCAACCGGTTTGTCCTTGCCTTTGACGCGTAGCAGGTCGATCTCGCGAATCGGGGTCCTGGTGTGAAGATCTCGGACGGTATGTTCGCTCAGGAGAATGCTCACTCCGTAAACCTTGGTGGCACTCTCGAGGCGTGACGCCAGATTCACGCTGTCGCCGATGGCCGTGTACTCCATTCGCTTGGGTGAGCCGATGCTTCCGATGACTGCTTCGCCGGTGGCGACGCCGATGCCGATCCCGATCGGCGCTTTGCCGCTCTCCATCCGCCGCCGATTCACCTCACGCAGAGTGACCATCATCTCGTTGGCGGTGGCCAGGGCGTGATCGGCGTCGTCGACACGCGCGAAAGGAGCGCCGAAGAGCGCCATGATGGCGTCGCCGATGTACTTGTCGAGGATTCCCTGGTGGCGGAAGATCACGTCCACCATCTCCCCGAAGTAATCGTTGAGCATCGAGACTGTTTCCCGCGCGCCAATGGCCTCGGAGATCGTCGTGAAGTTCCGGATGTCCGAGAAGAGAATGCTGATCTTCTGGGCCTTACCGGCCAGCATCGCTTCACCCGACTCCAGAAGCTGATCGGCGACTTCCTTGCTCATGTATCGAGACATCGTGCTCTTGACGCGCTTCTCGCTGGTGATGTCTTCGAGGATGAGCATCGATCCCAGATTTTCCTGGTTGATGTCGATCAGGGGAACGGTCGTTACGTTCACGGAAACCCTCTTGCCGCCATCCAGTAGGAGGTCGGCGTCGACGGCGAGGTCGATCTGTCCGGTCGCGGCGACTTTGTCGATCGTCGCGGCCAGCCAGCCGTTCTCAGTACCCACGACCTCTTCCAGCGTCTTTCCAATGACGCTCGAGGAGTGCATGGCCAGAATCGAAGAAGCGGCGGGGTTGATCGTGGCCACGATTCGTTTCGTGTCGACGGTGATGATTCCGTTCGAGGAGCTGCGGAGAATGCTGTCGTTGTAATTCTTCATCCGCAGAACGTCGTCGAAGAGCTTGGCATTTTCGAGAGCGATGGCAATCTGGGCCGTGAAACTACGCAGCCGCGTTTCATCCTTGGCCGTGAAGCGGCCACCACGCTTGTTGAGGACTTCCGTCACACCGATACGCTGTCCCGCTTTGTTGACAATCGGCATGGCCAGAATGCTGCTGGTGCGATAGCCGGTTTTGCGATCGACGTCCTGGTTGAACCGAGGATCGGTGTAGGCATCGGCGATGTTTTCGGTCCGACCGGTGCGGAAGACCGAGCCGGCGATCCCGTCGCTGGCGGGGAAGCGGATCTCCCGCGGACGTCGCTCGGTCTCGGCCTCGGCGAGAGGAATCTCCCGGGTGTTCAGACCTTGCGCGAAGCGGGAGAAGAGCTGATCGGTAGGTGCGTCATAAACGAACAGAGTACTGCGGTCCGCGTCGAGCAACTGCGTCGAGGCCCGGATGATCCGCTCGAGGAGAACGTCGAGGTGCAGCTCGCCCATGAGGTCCTGGCTCATCTCCAGGATCCGAACCTCTTCCCGCAATCCCTCTGTCATGAAGTTGAATCCGCGGAAAAGGTTGGCGTACTCGTCGGTTCCGGTGACTGAGAGCCTGACGCTCAGGTCTCCCTGCTCTACCTGGTTCATTGCCTCGATCAATTTCGCCGCCGACCGTGATACTTCGGACGCCGTGAGCACCGACATCACCAGAGCGCCGCTCATGCAGACTGCGACGACCCCGAAGAGCCAGATCCACAGCGGCAAGACCTCGCCACGCTGCGCATGGACACCGAGGTTCGCGAGGAGGACGTTGACCTTGAAGATGATGGAGACGGCAAAGAAGAGCAGGGGAAGCGCCGTCACGAAGAGCGACAGATAGAGAAGCTTGTTGCGAAGGCTCGTCGACTTGAGTCGCGACAGCTGGTCGCGCGAGAGTCCGCCGAATGACGACAACCGCTCGGTGACTGGTGCGATTGCTCTCGACGCGGCGAAGAACTCGAACATGGCGTGCGTCGGAGAGGCGAAGCAGAGAACGATGGTGAAGAAGATGAGAATCTGCCAGGTGTGAAGTCCGGCCCCAAAAAGTACGTTGCCGAGGACCATGGCGATGACGGTGGAGATTGCCGCGGCCGGCCCGTGAAATAACGTCACTCTGGTGAAGGTCAGGAAGGGGAGATTCAGGGCCCGGATCGTCGCCGCCGAAAGGGCTTCCTCGGTCGGTTTATCCCCTCGTTCCAGAACCTCCAGCACCTCACCGATAGGACGGTAGTGACGGTTGATCATGTAGATGTCGGGAAGGATGTAGAGAGCGACGGCCAGCGGGGTGAGCGAGAGAATGTAGCCGAGCTGCGCCCATGAAAGCTCGAGACCGATGACCACGAGGAAGAAGACCACGGTTACGGCGGCCAGCGATCCCTCGATGTAGATCCAGACAAGCCGGCGGTGCAGCTTCTTTGAAGGATTATTCTTCACGTGAAGATTCAGCTCGCCCCTGGATCCATTGGCATGTCGTCGCAGGGGCGCGCAGGGCGCCACGACCCTTGCGCGAAGAAGCCCGAGGGTATCGATGCGCTCTGCGCGGTGCCGCGAATGGATTCCATCTACCCCTTCAGGATAGACCGAGTCCGCGATTTCTGCGATGACGATGCATCAAAGCATGATAGAAAGCGGGACCGATCCACTCCAACGACCTCTTCAGGAGACCTCAAGACTTATGGCTCTCGAATACGTAGATCCCCGCATGCCTCGCCGTATCGATGGATGGCACAGCCCCATTCTCGGGGTGCCCATGCCGATCGTCACCTATGGTTATTCCGGCCATCCTCTGCTGCTCTTTCCAACCGCGGCGGCTGACTTTCTGGAGAACGAACGCTTCTTTCTCATCAAAGCAATCGAGCCGGCGATCATGCAGGGTCGCGTGCGAGTCTTCTCCATCGACAGCATCAACAGGATGGCCTGGATGGATCGGAAGGTCCCAGTGCAGGAACAGGCGCGAAGACAGGCTCTGTATTCAAGGTACATCGAAGAAGAGGTCGTCCCCTACATCCGTCATAACGTCGGGGACGGGCGCGCCAGGATCGCCACGACAGGCGCGAGCTTCGGTGCCTTCCACGCCATGAACACGCTGTGCCGCCGGCCTGACGTGTTCGACGCGGTCATCGCCATGAGCGGATTCTACGACCTCGAGCACGACTATCTGAAGGGGTACAGCGATGACAACTGTTACTTCAATAACCCCGCCTGGTACGTGCCTCAAATGCAGGGTGAGGCTTTGACGATTCTGCAACATCACTGCAGCATCAATATCGTCACCGGACAGGGGGCATACGAGGTTCCTGACGCTTCACGCCGCTTCTCGAGCACTCTCTCCAACAAGGGAATCCGCCACACGCTCGATGTCTGGGGACACGACGTCGATCATGACTGGCCATGGTGGAGAAAGATGCTGCCCTATTTCATCGATCGTATGTCGTGACGGTCAAGGCGGCTTCCAGTCGCGTGCTCGTAAGAAGGACGAGAATCGAATTGTGAATTTTGAATGTTGAATTGTGAATTGGACGACCATTTCACAATTCAACATTTACAATTCGATTCTCGTCCTCACTGAACGCGAGCCCGGCTCGATCGCGCGCCGCGGCGCCTCTCTCCATCCTGATCGTAGGCGGTCCGAATCCAGTCGACGACTTCCGTATCAACGTCTCCTGCCGAAGTGAGGCTGACGGTGTGCGTGATGCGATCGTTGGGACGCGAAGTGGCGGCATGAAGGCGATGACCGGCGTGCGCGGTCGGAAGCACGAGGCATAGATCGACGCCGGTCGATCCAGCTGGCTTCACGACGGCGAATTGCCTGACTCGGCGAAAGGATACGTAGTTTTTCGTCGCGTACACCACGACGTCCTCGCCGAGTCTGGTGGCCTGTCGGGTCACCTCGTCGAGAATGCCGCGAAGTTGCATCCTTACGCCTTCATACTGGGCCGCGATGAGGTCTTCGTCAGTTGGGTCAACACGTCCCGGCGGCGCTGCTGCCTCGCCAGCCAGGTAGCCGGCGGTGACCTGACCAAGACCGTGGTCGCGTTTGAGCCAGCTCACCAGCTCGCGGCGATCGTTGGTGTTTCGCGACCGGATGATCTGCTTCCATTCATCGAGGTCCCGTCCGGTATTCTGCTGGAGGTTCCGAAGGATCGCGGCCTTCATCTCCCGTGGTGATAGCGGCATTGTGTCCCTCCTCTGGTCCGCATGAACCCAGTGAGAAAATGCGGGCAGGCCGGATGCTGCAATTTCGACACCGAATCACCGAATTCGAACGGAGAAATCAGGACGAGCCCCTGGCAGAGCAGTCGTAGAATCCCTGGATCATGATTAAGGCGACAGGCTCTCTTTCCAGTGGGTCAGACGATCTCTCAACAGAGGTGATGATGGACCGCTCTCTGGCCAGAGATGCCGCATTCGATGGTCGTTTCCTTACGGGCGTGGTGACGACCGGCATCTACTGCATCGCCTCCTGCCCCGCCAGAAAGCCGAACCCGTCAAACATCCGCTTCTTCAGGACTGAAGCCGAAGCTCGCCAGGCCGGTCTTCGGGCCTGCCGGCGATGCCGGCCCGATGACTACTTTCGAAAGTACGATCCAGACGCCGACCTGATGGAAAGTCTCGTGGCCGAGGTGGATAAGGGTCCGGCGGCGTTTTCATCGGTTGCGGATCTCGTCGGCCGGAGCGGAGTCGGTACCTCCAAACTCCACGAGCTTTTCCGTGCTCACTACCACACCACGCCGGCGATGTTTCTTCGTGATCATCGCATCGAGCACGCCTCGAAACAGTTGCTGCACACCAGGCGATCGCTGCTCGATGTCGCTGCTGCCGCCGGCTTCGAGAGCCCTTCGGCCTTCCATGCGAACTTCAATCGTCACCAGCGCCTCACTCCTGCCGAGTACCGCGCCCTCGGCAGACGCAGCACGTTCGCTCTGAAGTTGCCGTCGAGCTATCGGGCCGACCTGACGATTCAGTCCTTTGGCCGTGATCCGTCGAGTGTCTCCGAACGCCTCACCGGAAGGGTCATGGAGAAGGCGGTCATGGTGGGTGGGACACCAGCTCTTCTTCAGATAGAGCTCGGCCAGAAAGAGGCGCGCTGTTCGATCATTTCCTCGCCGCGGTTGTCCGCCGATGCGATGGCGCTGGCGCATCGCATGATTCTTCGCGTGCTGGGATTGCGCAGCGATCCCGGGCCTTTCGAGTCGATGTTGCGAAAAGCTGGAATGGGCGCGCTGATGGGAGATCGAAGCGGGCTCCGTGTCACTCACACCGCAACCGTTTACGAGTCGCTGCTTTGGGCCATCGTGGGCCAGCAGGTCAATCTGTCCTTCGCATTCAAGATGCGGCGTGCCGTCCTGGAGCGGTGGGGTACGCCAATCGAGGGACTCTATGCTCACCCCGACCCTGCGCGGATCGCCGGGATCGACTACAGCCAGTTGTTAAAGCTGCAGTTCTCGCGATCGAAGGCCGAGTACCTAATTGACGTCTCGAGAAAGATCGCTGCCGGCGATCTCCAGGTCGAGCGATTCCCGTCGATGCGGGCACCGGCGGTCCGCGACCTGCTTCTGGGCATCCGCGGAGTCGGGGTGTGGTCGGCCAACTACGTGATGATGCGAGGTTGTGGGTTCGGAGATTGCGTTCCGGCCGGCGATACCGGACTCGGCTCCGGGCTCCAGAAATTCTTCGAGCTGAAGAATCGCCCATCGCCGGCTGAGACGGCGACGCTGATGTGCACCTTCGCTCCCTATCGCAGCCTGGCCACCTTTCATCTGTGGATGTTCAACAGGGCAGCGGAATCATGAGTGGGGAACACTTCTCGAGTGTCATCGACTCACCGCTGGGTGAGATTCTCATCGTGGTGGATGGCAACGATGCGCTCCTGGAGATCTCCTTTCTCGACCGACGCGATCGATCCAATCTGCGGGTAAGGAGCCCCCACCCAGATCCGTCGCTCAACGCTGCTGATGAACCTCCAGTATTTACGCGGGTTTCCCGAGCTTGTCATCCTGAGCCGCAGCGAAGGATCTCAAGATATAGCGATCTGAATTTCGATCCTGCCGCTGGAGATCCTTCGCCGCGGCTTCTAAGAAACTTCCAGTATTTACGCGGCTTTACCGGAGCTTGTCATCCTGAGCCGCAGCGAAGGATCTCAAGATATAGCGATCTGAATTCAGATCCTGCCGCTGGAGATCCTTCGCCGCGGCGGCTCAGGACGACAAGCACGTTTCTTTCCCTCATCGGCGAC
>DASZZV010000039.1:0-2860 GCA_035544835.1 Thermoanaerobaculia bacterium | reverse complement strand
ATTTCGGGAAGTGACTCCAGCCCACATATCGCGTCGGATACCAGACCGCGTAGTGAGCACCGGCCTTGCTCGCCGATGCCGCCTTCGCCGACAGCGTCGACTTCGGATTCAACAGCGCGCCGGCTCGCTTCATGTGAGGATCGACAGCCTCGCGGGCGATGAAGAGATGCTGAATCTCGGAAGTCCCTTCGAAGATGCGGTTGATGCGCATGTCACGCAACATCCGCTCGACCGGATATCCCTTCTCGCCTCGAGCCCGCAGCGATTGTGCAGTCTCGTAACCGCGACCACCGCGGATCTGCACCAGCTCGTCGACGATCTTCCAGGCGGTTTCGGTATTGAACAGCTTGGCCATGGCGGCCTCGAGCCGGAGATCGACCTTGCCCTGGTCGGCCAGGCCGGAAGTCAGCCAGACGATCGCTTCCATGGCCATGGTATGCGCGGCCATCGAGGCGATTCGAACGGAGATCGCTTCATGCTTGCCGATCGGCGCGCCCCACTGGACACGCTCGTTGGCCCACTCGCGGACGATCTCGAGAGCTCGCCGCGCTCCCGCCGCACAGCCGGCGGGAATGGTCAGACGGCCGGTGTTGAGCGTGATGAGCGCGAGCTTGAGTCCGAGTCCCTCGCCCCAAAGGATGTTCTCTTTGGGGATGAATACGTCGGTGAACCGCATCAGCACGTTGCCGATACCGCGGAGACCCATGAACTGACATCGGTGGACGATTTCGACGCCCGGCGTATTGGTCTCCAGAAGGAAGGCCGTGATCTGCTTCTTCTCTTTTCCGTTGACCGTTTTCGGCGGCGTCTGGGCCATGACGACGATCAACTCGGCATGAAGACCATTCGTGCACCACAGCTTCTCGCCATTCAGGATCCAGCCTTTCCCATCGGGACTCGGGCGCGCCGTAGTCGTCATCTTGGCCGGATCGGATCCGACTCCGGGCTCGGTCAGAGCGAAAGCCGAAATGGCTCCCTTGGCCAGACGCGGAAGGTATTTCTGTTTCTGCTCCGTCGTACCGAAGAGCTTGAGCGGCTGCGGGACGCCGATGGACTGATGTGCGGAAAGCCAGGCCACGCTCGATCCGCACCACGTCGCCACGAGCCCGACGGCGCGGTTGTAATTCGTCGAGCTGAATCCGAGGCCGCCGTACTCCTTGGGAATCTTCATTCCCCACGCGCCCAGCTTCTTGAATCCCTCGAAGAGCTCTACGGGATACTCCCCGGTCGCGTCGATCTCGTCGGCGTCGACATTCTCGACGAGAAAGCGCTCCAGATTCTTCAGGAACTCGTCAGCTTCGGCCTTGTCTGCTGCTGGCTGCTCCGGGAAAGGATGAATCAGATCGAGACTCAAGTTCCCCATGAAGAGGTCGCCGACGAAGGATGGTTTTTCCCATTCCGTCTCGCGGCTCGCCTCCGCAACTTCCATTGCCTCTTCGGCGCCCTTGGATCGAATGGCCTCTTTCATGAGCTACTCCTTACCGAAATTCCTACCATAGCCTGCATTATGAATGAATGCTCATTCAGTGTCAAACGGAGCCCTTTTCCCGGTGCACATCGCGTCGCGCAGGGACGCGCAGCTGCGGTTCCCATAACCCCGCCCGACGTTGGGCCAACCGAGGAAAAGATCACAGCGCGATACTGTATCGTCGCTGCACCGCGAGTGCCGGACGCGCAGCTGCGCGTCCCTACGCTGGGAAATGAAGTATAAAAACGCCTCAGGGAGAGTGAGTGTGATGGCTGACGAATCAAAAGAGTTGATGGATATGCGGATGGACGCCCTCCTGAACGATCACGGGATTCTGGTAGGTCCCCGCCCCTCCGTCGACGCTCAGAAACTCGAGTACCATTTGCGGGAGGCCCTTCAACTTCTTCACGTAGACCTCACCGACGAGAACGTCATGGAGACGCCCAAGCGGTGGGCGACATCGCTGATCGCCCTGACCAGCGGGTATGACTACACCGACGTCAAGAAACTGAGCACTGTCTTCCGGCAGGCCTGTGAGGTCACCGACGTCGGCTGTCAGAATCTCGTTGTGATCGGTGGGACCTACAAGACCCTCTGCGCGCACCACATCCTTCCCTTCTTCGGTCAATTCATCGTCGGCTACATCCCAGACAAGATGATCATTGGCGCGTCGAAGATCCCCCGCATCGTCGAGGTTCACATGCGAAAACTGCAGTCACAGGAACACCTCGCACATGACATCGCCGAGACCATCGAGCGCATTCTCGAGCCGCAGGGAATCGCCGTCTGGATGGGGGGCAAGCACCTCTGCATGGTCATGCGAGGCGTTGAACAGGAATCATCCTTCATGGAGACCAACGTCCTCCGAGGCGCTTTCCTGCGCGATGAGAAAACGCGTCACGAGTTCATGTCGATCGTAAATCGAAGAGGGGAGAGGTAAGACGCGAATTGAGAATTGAGAATTGGGAATTGAGAAAGTGATCAGGCGGCACTGATGCCTTTGCCGTTGCTGTCATTCCGAGCAAGCGTGGGTGGGCGGGAGGGGCGAGGGACCTCACATCCGGAGCCGATGTGAATCTACTTCGCCTGTCACCTTCTACGAAGATCATCCCAGGATAACGGCGCACGGCGCTCAAAGATGAGTCGCGAGAGCTGAGGTTTTCGCCTCAAAGCCACAGTCGAAGTAAGTCACATCGTTCGTCGCTCGTGAGGTCCCTCGCCCCTCACTCCCGAGCTTGTCATCCTGAGAGGCTGCGGCGAAGGATCTCCAGTGGCAGGATCTGAATTCAGATCCACCTATCTTGAGATCCTTCGCTGCGGCTTCTAAGAAACTCCCTGTATTTACGCGGGTTCCCTGATGTGTCATCCCGAGCCGCAGCGAGGGATCTGGGC
>DASZZV010000038.1:0-9721 GCA_035544835.1 Thermoanaerobaculia bacterium | reverse complement strand
CAGTACGAGCGGTTTGAAAGGAGTTTCATGAACATCAATCGCTGCCCTGCGCGGGGCCGTCCTCCTCCGTCTTCTAACCACACCGGCTCCCAGACTTGGGGGGCCGAATAAAAGGAAGCCGATTGCCGTGGATTCGGCAGCACTGGCAGAGCTTGGTCTGCCAAGGTCAGGAGATAAGGAAATGAAACGAATCGTAAAAGTGCCAGTGCCACAAGTGAAATTGGCAGAAGTGCCAGTTCCAGAAATGCTGTCAGTAGAGGTGGAAATTGTAGAAGTGCCAGTTCCAGAAATGCTGTCAGTAGAGGTGGAAATTGTAGATGGAGAATTGAGTGACGAAGAGGCGGCGCATCTCTACCGACTCGAACAGGCGAAAGATCTGATCCGAGCTATTCAAATCAGTGTCCCGTCGTCGGACGGAAAGAAAGCTCTCCGACCAAAGCGTCCCGGCCTTCACCGAGCTGCCAAACGGCGCGTTCGAACCAGCAGCCGCCTTGAAGGGTAGGTCGGATCGATCAAAGTAATCTTCGTCCCCACGCAAGGTACAGAAGTTCTAACCGAAGTTCTTTGACATGCATGAAGACGCGAACCAAACCACGGTTCGCACCAACCCGATCACCTTCACCGATCTACGGACCGGTGGTAGGGGTCGCCGGGTGGTTCTCTCACGCAAGTGAGCATGTGCTTCCGCCATTGCGAGCGGAGGAAAGGAGTAAGCCATGAAGACCGTACCAATCCTCCCGAATCTTGACCCACAGCCTTCCGATGACTCAGGTCTCGCCACTGCCACAGACTCCCAGCTGACCAACTGGACCGACGAAAGGCTACGACGTGAGTTCGAGCGGTTCCGCGATCAGTACTGGCCGGGAAAACTGAGGAAGTACTCAGTGAAAATGGGGGTGCTCGACGGCGATCTGTCAGATTCCATGGGCGTCTGTGAGTGCCGCCTTCACCTAATCACCATCGACCCTGTTAAGCATTCGTCAGATTCTGAGTTGCTGAGCACTCTGCTCCATGAAATGGCGCATGCCGCTGCGGGCCCTAAAGGTACGGGACATGGGTCACCTTTCCTTGACCAGCTTGAGTACCTTTTACAGGCCGGAGCGCCGATTACCATGGGCTTTCCGGAGACCGGCAACAAGCCCGACCTCGCTTCGGTTCCGGAGAAGTTCGTTCTCTGCCGTGAGGCCCTGAAGCCTGCGTATGACCATCGTCGGGAGGCTCTGGAGGAGTACCGGAAAGATCGGCCAACCGAAGATCAGACTTGGGAGTCGGTGGTGGAAAGTTTCTACGAACGCGCTCTGGAGGGGCGGAAATGGAGCCCTGAAGCGGTGGGAGATCGGTTCGGTCTGTTGGATGTGGACGACAAACCCCTGCCAAAACTCATCGAGCTTCTGCCTGCTGCCCGTCGTGCTCATCGCCGTGGACTGCGAGATCTAAGGCGTGAACGCCGTTTGCGTCTGACTTCTGTGACCTTCAGCTGCGCGGGCTGCCACGGCTCGACCCTCGTCGTCACCGTGGTCATAACGACCACCATCAGCTCGATTAAGATCCTCCCCTGCACCCACAACCCGAACTCCATCGCAGCTGTTCACTTCACCGTCATCAGGGAGCGGCAGAGGTTTAGTGGCCCTCTTGATTCTGATCTGAGGGTCAGGCGGAAATCCGGCATCGAGACCGATCAGGAGTTTGAGCACAACACTTTGGCCGTGCCCTGTGAGCCCTGTCTGAACCACTCCTCTGATGAAGAGTGGATGGAGAAGGTCAGGATGGAGAACATCGAAGATCCCACCTTCAGGGTCACCTGCAGCGACTGCCAGCGGGAAATCCCATTCGGCTGGTCAGATGGTCCACGGCTTGGACGGATTGTACCGATAGAAAGCAGCGCCTCCGATCTGACCATGTTCCTCGATCCGCGTTTCAGCGAACAGCATGCAGGGAACACCGGGGGTGCGCGATGAGCATCAGTACTTTCGGTCTACCTGAGGACGGCGAGAGCCCAATGTGGGACGTTGCCACCCCGCAGGAATACGAGTATCTGATCGCCGAAGACGGTGAAGATCAGTACGAACATCCACGCGATATAGAGCTGTGCAGGAGGTTCTCGAACTCAAGGCTGCCCGTGGTGACCGCACCACCGCTTCCGTGGCTTGACGAGGCTTCCGGTGAGGTTTCTGAGAGGCTAGAAGATGCGGGTGTCACCCAAACTCCAACCGGCGCCGTTCACTCTGATGAGTTGGTTCGCGCCGTACGCTCGATCACGTCCCGGATTGCAGGCATGGCATCTGACCACGAGAGACTTGCAGCAATCATGTCGACGCTCATTCGTCGTCTCACCGACCCCACCCATCTCAGCGTTCAAGAGGTTGCCCAGATCGAGGGCGTAAGCGAAAAAACAGTGCGCAACAGAATTGGCCGAGGCAAGTACGAACTTGAGACCGTACCCGGGACTCGCCGCTGTGGCATTCCGATTCAGCAGGTCTTCTCAAGGTGGATCGACATTCAGGTAGCAGGCGAGCTTCTTCGTGAGGTGCGCGATGAAGACTAACCGGGTGAGATACGTCATCGGCTCGAAAGGTCATTACAAGATTCAAATCTTCGTAATGCACCCCTCGTTCTGCGTATGCGCTACCTGCCCGGAGAAAAGGCAGCCCGACGAATGGGAAAAAGAGTTTCCGGTGCGAATTCAGCGAAAGTCTATTTTCCCCAATGACGCTCTCGATTCCTCGGCCTACGCACGTCAGGTCAAACGCGACGAAGAAGACCGCCTTCGACGGGCTGTCCTAGCCGCAGAAAAGAAGGGTAACGCCGTCGGCAATTCCGTGTCGGTCGGCCAGCTTTGTGATGCCTACCGGAACTATCAGCTCGAACAAGGCAATCGCACTAGCAGTGATAAGCACCGGATCAACTACATAGAGAAGTTTTTCGGAAAAAATACGGACGCACAGAAGGTCACGCGAGCCGACTACAACAGATTCCGTGAAGAACTGGAGCAAACGAAAAAACGCACCCTTGCTACGTCACTTCGGTACACCAATACCCTTCTCGCCATTTTTAATAACGGTCTGAAGGAGGAGGATCTGAACTTCAGGGAGCATGGGCTCAAGCACCTCAAGCGCCCCAGAGTCAGGAACCGTGAGAAGCCAGTGACGTTTATGGAGGAGCAGGTGAATGTCCTTCTCGGGCCAGCGATGATCAAGTACGAGCGTGAACAGGGGGACTGGCTCCGTTCGGTCGAGGCCTCTGGAAAAGACGAGAACCTTGCTCAGGTCAGCTACGTGCCGTTGAGAGGATTTTGTCTCGTTGCATACCTGACACTCATGAGACCGATCAACAATCTCAATCTCCACTGGTCTCAGCTGGTCATCGGTCCCGGAGAAGATGAAGGAAGGTTTCGTCTGGATGACCACAAGAACAGCAGCAGGGGCGTCAACGTCGAATCAGCTCTCCATCCCTTGTTGATCAGGTACCTCAAGGCAATCATGCCTTCTGACCACCCTGCAGGCCCTGTTCACCCCAATCCAAAGACTGGATTGCCCTACATCTCGTTCGTGAAGCAGTGGAAGCGTTTGATCGAGATTGCAAACTCGATTCTGCCTCCTGATCAGAAACTAACGGGCTGGCGGACTCATTTCTACACTTGGCGACACACTGGAGCGAGCAGGATGGCCGCTCATGGAATCGATCCGATCAAGATCGTGAGAATGATGGGGGACACCAGCCTCACCACGGTGATGAAACACTATTTTGATTCCACGGTGGAAGAGATGGCGGCATCTATCCGAGATTGGACGCCCTTTCGAGAACCTCAAGAAAAGGAACAGCTCGACCTGAACCCAAACTGAGGATCAACTTTCATGGGGGCTCAGGTGATGAGTTCGGACCCAGCCGTGGCCAGCTACGAGCGGACAGGTGGATACCGTCTCGTTCACATCACCCGACCGGAGATGACACTGGGAGATGAACAACACCCGCTGAAATCACTATCATTTTCACTATCAAAAAGCTGCTATCCGGGGAGATTCTAGGCTCCCAGCCCGTGGTAAATCACTGCAGTATCAGAGGAAGCAGTCGACACTCCTATGCCCTCTCACGGCGGTAACACGGGTTCAAATCCCGTATGCGCTACCAACCCTCCGTAACTGTCTGAGCCACAAAGTCCCTCTAGAAACGTCCTTCCAGAAAGTCGCGATTCGGGCGCGATTCGGACCTGAGTTGGGCACATTTCTGGGCACAAGACTGTCGAAGGGGTCCTGCGAACAGCCCCCAACTTAACCTGACTGGAGCAACTATTCTAAGCTCTTACGGACTCTTCCCTCTCCCCGAGGAGATGCTCCCAAAAACGGGATCGTGTTCGGGGAGGGTAGGGTGAGGGGCAACTCAGCGCGCAGATCTACTTCAGCGCGCACCACGTTAAGTTGAGTTTCCAGACCCTGAAGGGTTCCCGGCCGGTCAGTGCCGACACCGCGGCCGAATCACCGCGATAGGGCTCCAGATCGATGGCGTCGTCGACCATGTCGATCTTGTTGTACACCTCGACCACTCTCGCTGCATCGATGCCGAGGTCGGCCAGCACCTCGCGTCCGACGGCCCGCTGTTCCTGCACCTGCGGATGCCCGAGGTTGATCACGTGGAGGACAAGATCGGCGTTGACCGCTTCCTCCATGGTGGAGCGGAAGGACGCGACCAGGTGATGCGGCAGCTTTCGAATGAAGCCGACCGTGTCGATGAAGACCGTCTCGCGCGGGAAAGGGTGGCAGCTGCGCTGCGTCTTGGCGTCGAGCGTGGCAAAGAGCTTGTCCTACAGTCTTATTCCCAGTCGATGTACCTGCGGACGAAGATCCGCCGCAAGCTTGGGAAGCGTTGGCTCGGTAATCGCTGCGGCCGCCTTCTTCACTCAAGCCATCAACAACGTTCAGATCGCAACCGATGTCGGCGCGAGCCAGCACAAACTGCGAATAAGTTCGTGAGAAGTGTGCCTCTAGCACCGATGAGCTCGCCGTTGCTGCTCGGAATCACCGCGCGTGCTGACCGCTTGGTCGGAGCGGCGTTTACGCGGCTTGCTATTGCGGCTTCTCTGTTTTGCCGGTTGGTTCCTGCACAAAAAATCCTTCTTCAAAAATGATGTCGTCGTTCTTGCCGGACGGTTTCGACTCGACTATCAGATTGGTCGGATCGATTGCCCGGTTCGGACCAGCGCTGACGAAGCGATAATTCTTCAGGTCGGGCGAGACGAGGAACTCGAAGGACGTTCCCCATGCGTCCTTCAACGGCACAACCTTCATGTAGTCGGGCTGAAGAATCCTGGCCAGCGCCTTCATGTCCTTCACGACGGGATATTTCTCGTGATCGATTGCGTACGTCTCGACCGCGAGCGACAGAGCGTGCATATCGTCCATCGTTTTTTTGGTATTGGATGCCTTGGCCGCCGCATGTTTATGTCCGGCACTGGCGGCGGCGGGCTGGGGCCAAACAGCGGACGAAGCGACCAGGAGAAACACCACACTGCGAAACGCGATTCGATTCATCTCTGCCTCCGTTTGAGATCAAAGTCTACGTCAACCGTCACGCCGCTCAAACTTTCTTCCGTCGGTGGTCGCGCCTTGAGTAAACGGATGCAAATTAAGGGAACCGGAATTGGAGAACCGGAGCTACCCCGGTTCGGTGGACAGGTAAATATTTGGGTCACGCGACCCGGCCGTGCTCGCGCTCGAACTGAGCGGGCGAATTGTAATCAATCGCCGAGGGAGCCGGAATTGGGGTCAGGGTTCCAAAGTTCACGACGACCGCGGTGGGATTCTGATCTCTCAAAGCCGCCAACAGTCTTCAGGTTGCATCTAGCATTGTTTTTACGATCCACTCCTACCGTTGGTAGATTTTTGCACTCCGCTGCTTGCGTCTTCCCGGCGAGAGAGCCCGGGCTCATTCGTCTTCGCCGGATCGCCGACGGCTTTGGCGTGACCAGTCCGGAGAACCGGAATTGGGGTCAGGCTTCCGAGAACCGGAATTGGGGTCACGAGAACCGGAATTGGGGTCAGGCTTCCAACGTTCACGACGACCACGGTGGGATCCTGATCTCTCAAAGCCGCTAACAGTCTTTGTGTTGCTTTTAGCATTGTTTTACGATCGACTCCACCGTTGAAACTTAGGAAGCCTGACCCCATTTTCGCGGCTCCAGCAGAACGTGGCGGCAATCGACATGAACCATGTGCGCGTCACGGTCGAGACCTACTTCGGAGTGACCCTCGGCAGGAAAACCTGCAAGAACGAACTCGCCCGCCTGGCCTTCGCGCTTCTCGCACGAGCCCAGTCCATCGCCACGAACGCCGTGATCTCCCAGTTCCTCGGCATCAGCCCGTCCGGAGTGTCGCGCCTGCTAACCCGCGCGCAACAACTGCGCACGTCCTCAAAGGACTTCCGCAGCCATCTCACCGCACTGCAACTCGTAATAACCCAAGCAACATTCAACGCCTGAACATCCCTGTGGCAGATGTTGATCCTGGGCGCGCTGGTCTCGGTTCCGATTGCCTTCGTCAATGTGCTGAACGACATCGCCGCGCTGATCCTCGTGAGCGGCGCCGGTTTTCTGTCGGTGTTCGAGAAGCCCCAGCTGGATGCTCTCGCGTACCTGTTCATCCGCCTGCACGGCCAGGGTATCAACGTGGTGTCGATCTTCTGGGGACTCTGGCTGTTCCCGTTCGGAATGCTCGTCATCCGCTCGGGTTTTATCCCGCGCCTGTTCGGCGTCCTTCTGATGATCGCCGGGAGCGCTATGGTGGCCGACTCCTTTGTCACCCTGGTCCTGCCTCGTTACGCGGCAGTCGTGTCGCAGATCGCCTCGCCCCTCGCGCTCGCGGAACTGCCGATTGTCTTCTGGCTCGTGATCCGCGGGGCCAGAAAGCCGCCGACTGACGTCGGCAATCAGTTGGGGTGAAGTCATGATGTATACGGTCGCCATCGACCTGGCTCGATGGGGTGCTTCCATGGAAAGGTCGGAGTGACCGTCGTACGAGGCGACGAATGGTTGCATCTGCCGCCCTTTCAATGAGGCCCTGGTTCGTCTTTGCGGCGGTGTGGCGGCGCGTGCGGTTTGCGAAGCCGATCAATAGTAGTTCGCCGATTACCTGAAGAGCTGCCGCCACTACAAACGGATTTCGCCGGCTTGGAAATGAACTAGGATTGTCTCCGTTGCGCTCGTCGCGAGGGGGAACAATGAGCATTGAGAGTCTGGTCTGGTTTCTGTTGATCGGATTGATCGCCGGATGGCTCGCCAACCGGGTAATGAAAGGCGGACGTAAGAGCCTGCTGGCCGATCTGATCATCGGGATCATTGGCGCGCTGCTGGGAGGATGGCTTTTCGGCCTTCTCGGAATCGGCGGGGGCGGCCTGATCGGGTCGATCCTCATCGCCTTCGTCGGCGCCGTGGTTCTCATCTACCTCCTCAGAATCGTTCGGAGAGCGTGAGCCGGCCGGCCAATCCAGCTCTGATGCTGCTCTCGGGCCGGGGTTGGCTGGAAAAACAACATGAATGTCTTTCACGTCGCCTTCTGGGCGAATCCCCTCTGGTTGATCTGCGGACATGGCCTGCTCCTGCGACCCTCGATGGCAGACGAGGGGAACACTTTCAATTTTCGTACTTCGGAATATCGTCCGCCGGTTCCGGGTGGGGGGTGGATACCGAATTGCAATGTTCTTTGGCGTGGTCCCCCCAAATGTTCCACCCGGGCAGTCCGCTCTGGAAGCTTCCGAGGCTCGCTACCGCAGGCTCTTCGAGACCGCTCAGGATGCGATTCTCATCCTGGATGCCGAGGAGGAGAGCGGAAAGATCATGGACGCCAACCCGTTCGTGATCGACTTGCTCGGGTACTCCCTCGACGAGTTAGTCGGTAAAGAACTCTGGGAGATTGGCCTCTTCTCTGACAAGGAGGAAAGCAAAGCGGCCATGGTGCAGCTCCAGAAAGAGGGCTACATTCGCTACGAGGACATCCCCCTCGAGACCAAGCAGGGAAAGCGCGTCGCCGTGGAGTTCGTCAGCAACACCTACACGGTCGACGGCCGGAAGGTCATTCAGTGCAACATTCGCGATATCACCGAGCGGGCAGAAGCTGCCCATGTCCTGGCCTCTTCGGAGGCGCGTTATCGGCGGCTCTTCGAGACGGCGCAGGACGCGATCCTGATCCTCGACGAAGAGAGTGGAAAGATCATCGATGCCAACCCCTTCGTCATCGATTTGCTCGGGTACTCGCTCGACGAATTGATCGGCACGGAGCTTTGGGAAATCGGCCTCTTCTCCGACAAAGACGAGAGTAAGGCGGCCATGGAACAGCTCAAGGAGAAAGGCTACATCCGCTACGAGGACATGCCGCTCGAGACCAAGCTGGGAAAGAGCGTGGAAGTGGAGTTCGTCAGCAACTCCTACATGATCGGCGACCTGAAGGTCATTCAGTGCAACATTCGCGACATCACCGACAGGAAATGGGCCGAGCAGGCAGCTCGTATCAGTGCAGAGCGTTTCCGTTTCCTCGCCGAGTCGATGCCGCTCATGATCTTTACGGCGACGCCCAGCGGCGACATTGACTACGTGAATCGTCAGTTGACGGAGTTCACGGGGCTCACAGGCGAAGAAGTCTGCAAGTCCGGCCGAATGGGGTTCGCCCACGAGGATGAGGTGGAAGAGCACGCACGGCGGTGGCGCCAGTCGATGGAGAGTGGTGAGCCGTTCCAGCATGAGTGCCGCTTCCGCAACAGTGAAGGGGTCTACCGCTGGTTTCTGACCCGCGCTACTGCCATGCGTGATTTGGCGGGAGTCGTTACGATCTGGGTGGGGTCGAGCACCGACATCGATGATCGAAAGAGTATCGAAGAGAATCTCGTTCGACAGTACAAGGAGTCCGAAACACTCTCTCGCTCCAAAGACGAGTTTCTGGCGACGAGCTCCCATGAGCTTCGAACACCGCTCACCTCGATTCTCGGGTGGTCCGAGCTCCTGATTCACGGAGATTTGGATGAGAAGACGCAGAAGCTGGCCATCGACTCGATCCGGCAGTCGGCACGGGCGCAGTCACGACTCATCGACGACATGCTCGATGTCTCGCGGCTCCTCACCGGAAAGCTCGAACTGACCAGCGACATGGTCGATGTTGCGGCCACGCTGCTCCTGGCCATCCGGGCCATTACGCCTGCATCGACAAACAAGAGCATCCGCATCGAGAAGTCGTTCACGCACGACGCTCCGCGCGTGTTCGGCGACGCGACCCGCCTCCAGCAGATCTTCTGGAACATCCTGTCCAACGCGGTGAAGTTCACCCCGGCAGGAGGTAGCATTGGTGTACGTTTTTCGACAGTCGGCTCCCATGTCGAAGTCGAAGTCAGTGACACCGGCGAAGGAATCAGCCCCGATTTTCTGCCTCGGGTGTTTCAGAGCTTGAGCCAGGAGGGAGCAAGCAGCACGCGCCAGCACGGCGGCCTCGGGCTTGGACTCTCTATCGTCAAACAACTCGTGGAGATACATGGCGGCAGGGTACGAGCCGAAAGCGATGGGCCGGGACAGGGATCGACATTCACAGTAACCCTGCCCGCGCGCGTGGCCCCTCCGACCGGAAGGAAGCTGGTGTCGGATCCGACGGACACGACCGATGATCCGGCCAGTGTGGCCCGGGTCGTCGTGACGGGAATGCGCGTGCTCGTCGTGGATGACGAGCCGGAGATGCGGACGATGATCGCC
>DASZZV010000037.1:0-38033 GCA_035544835.1 Thermoanaerobaculia bacterium | reverse complement strand
CGAAGAACCCGAACAGGCTGGCCTTGCCGGCGCGGTACTGCGCGACCTGACCGGGGCTGGCGGCGATGACTCTCTCGATCTGCTCGCGGATGGCCGCCGGATCAGAGATCTGTCCCAGCCCTTTCTCTCGCACGATCGACTCCGGCGATTTGCCGCTTGCCGACATCTCGTCAAACACTTCCTTGGCGGTCTTCCCGTTGATCGCACCCGACTCGATCATCCCGATGAGTTGCCCGAGCGCGACTGGCGTGACTAGATATTCGCCGATCGAGATTTTTCTCTCATTGAGAACGCGGATCACCTCGTTCTTGACCCAGTTCGCTGCGGTACGTGGGTTCGATACCTGTTGCACCGTCTCCTCGAAGTAGCCGGCCAGCTCGCGAGTGGCCACCAGCGTCTCGGCATCGCCGGCCGGGATGTGTAACTCGGTCTGATAGCGATGGGATTTCGGCGCCGGCAGTTCGGGAAGATCGGCACGGATCGCCTCCACCCACTCCTTTTCGAAGCGCATCTCGCCAAGGTCCGGCTCGGGGAAATATCGGTAGTCATGCGCCTCCTCTTTGGAGCGCATCGACCGTGTTTCCCCTGCGCCAGGATCGAACAGCCGGGTTTCCTGAACGACTCGCTGTCCCCCTTCGAGCAGGGCGATCTGACGATCGGCCTCGAACTCGATCGCTCGTGAAAGGAAACGGAACGAATTCAGATTCTTGACCTCAGCGCGCGTGCCCAGCGGCTCGCCGGGCTTATGAACCGAGACGTTGGCGTCACATCGAAGGGAGCCCTCTTCCATGTTGCCGTCACAAACCCCCGTGTACATGAGCACTTGTCGCAGCCTGGTCAGATAGGCGTTCGCCTCCTCGGCTGATCGGACGTCCGGCTCAGTGACGATTTCGACGAGCCCGGTGCCGGATCGATTCAAGTCCACGAGGGAGACGTCGTCAGGAACGTCAGCGTAGGGAGTCTGGTGAAGAGACTTTCCCGCATCCTCCTCGATGTGGATTCTCTGAATGCGAACCCTTCCGGGGCCTGTCGAGGTGTGGATGTCGATGTGCCCGCCGGTGGCAATGGGGCGATCGAACTGAGAGATCTGGTACCCCTTCGGAAGATCGGGATAAAAGTAATTCTTCCGGGCGAAGACGGAATGGACATGAATCGTGCAATTGGTAGCGAGTCCGATTCGAATGGCCAGCTCGACAGCCTTTCGGTTGAGGACCGGCAGAGCTCCGGGGTAGCCCAGACATACCGGGCAGACCTGGGAATTCGGCGCATTGCCATATTCGGTCGAGCAGCCGCAAAAGAGCTTACTCCTCGTCTCCAGGCGCGCGTGCACCTCGAGTCCTATTACCGTTTCCCACATTGCGGCGGATTATAACGAACTGACTTGGATGAAAAAGCGGACTCTGCACGGTTACGGTAGAATCGAGGGATCACTAATAAAATCGGGTTGCGCAACAGAGTGAACAAGCCAATATCAGCGAAGTTTTCGATGGCTCTCGTCGTCCTGATGACGGTTGCCGGTTCCCTGTTCGAGCTCAGCTCGATGACAGCGGCGGACTTACGCACGCTCGCATTCTTCACTCTGCTCGTCGTTGTGGCCACCGCTCTTCGCGTGCCGCGGGCTCATCGAACGATTGGTTTCGAGACCGCGGCGGCATTGCCGGCGATTTTTCTCTTTCACGACCCCGGATTCGGATTGATTCCTGTGTTCGCTGGTTTGATCTTCTTCGAGCTCATCAGCTCCATCCGATCGCGATCCTTCCAGCTCGAAACGCTCTTCGAAGCGGCTCAGCCAGCCCTTGCCTATTACCTGGCCGGCTGGCTCTTTGTCCTGACAACCGAGCAGAACGCCGAGCTCCGTGCCAAGGTACCCGGCTTCATCCTTCTCTGCGGAGCTTTCTTTCTTTTCCGTCTTGCCTTTGCGGCGATGCAGCAAGCCGCTGATCGCCACGATCTTTCGCGTGATCTGGGGCCGTTCATGGTCATGCAGGCCAAATCACTGGCGCTGGTACTGCCGATCATCGTGGCCGAGGTTCTGATCTATCCCTCGGCCGGCAAGCTGGGTGTGATGGTCGCCTTCTTCCCGGTCCTGCTCGTCGCCAACGTCATGAGGCACGAGTTTACGGTCGCCCGCGAGAACAGTGAATTGATTCGCCGCAACCGCGAGCTTTCCCTGGTCTCGAAAAGCTCTCTCGATCTCTTTTCAACTGAGGGCGACGAAGCGCCTTTCACCAGAATGATCACGCTGCTGTCCGATCTCGTGAAAATGAAGGCTTGCGTGGTGATCGCCTGGGATCCTGGGCCCGATCTGCCCGGAGTCGTCCATCGATTTGGAGATTGCCGGGTAAGTGAACGCATCATCCTGAAATGGGCTGAGTCTTCGGAGCTCCAGCACGTGGCTCCGGCCCAGCCCATGCTGACATTGGCCGCGGATCGGACGTTGAAGCTCTCCGAGTCCAATCTGGCGACGCAACTGATTGTCGGTGTCCAGACCGTTGAAGTCGTCTATGGACTCGTCATATTCGAGACGGAAGATGCTGAGATTCTGTCGTCTGAGACCGCTGCTCTGTTCAAGCACATCGTCAACCAGACTGCGCTGTCTCTTCAGGATCAGCTTCTCAAACGCGAGATGCGGGAGAAGACCATTCTGCTGGAGAAGGCCGCTGAGAGGATGTCGCTGATTCTGTCCGTTTCCAACGGTTTGATCGGGAACGTCGACCTGCAGGACCTCTTCCGTTCGATCGCCAAGGCCTTGAGAAGCACCATGGCTGTCAGCGACATCATGTTCGGACTTTATGACGCGAAAAAAGATGAATTCGTCCGGTCGGCTATGGGATCGACCGAGGAGTCGTGGCAAAGGAAGGTGGAGGACCGTATTACAGCGTCGAAGATACGGGATTTCATGACCGACGACTATCGCGTCTCGAGCTCTTACTTCATCCCTCACAAAGAGATGCGGCGTCGCGACATCGATCTCTTCTTCCCATCATCACTCCGCCCCGAGGCCGAGCAGGTAAACGACGACCTGCTCATCGTGCCACTGACCACGAATGGACAACTCGCCGGTTACATCGCTATTCGGAAGCCGGGCGACGGCAAGATTCCACCTGTCGAACAATTCGAGGTCATCGAGATTTTTGCCAATCAGGCCGTGACGGCGCTCCAAAAGGCGCGGCAGTATGAAGAGATCAAGCGCCTGACGGTCATCGACGGACTGACCCCTGCGTTCAATCATCGTTACTTCCAGGAAGCGCTGGACCGCGAAGTCCATCGCCATCAGCGCATCAGCCACACCTTCGCTCTGGCGATGATCGACATCGATGACTTCAAGAGCTTCAACGATCGTCTCGGACATCAGGCCGGCGACGAGGTGCTGAAGGGGCTCGTGAAGGCACTGATGGAAAACGTCCGCGAGATCGATACGGTAGCAAGGTACGGCGGGGAGGAGTTCACGATCATTTTCCCCGAGCTTCCTCCCGAGGAAGCCTTTCCTACCATTGATCGACTGCGTGAGATGATTGCCACGACTGGCTTCTACCTGCCTATCGTGGAACAGACTGTTCGGCTGACCATGAGTGTCGGCGCTGCTGTCTACCCACTCGACGCCACGACAGCATCAGCTCTCGTCTCGCGAGCCGATGCCGCGCTGTATCAGGCCAAAAGGGACGGCAAGAATCGCGTCTGTCTGGCCTCGGATGTTCGCGTAGAGGCCTGACACCGTGATGGGGTCGGGGGAGGCGAAGGGCGAATTGTGAATGTTGAATTGTGAATTAGGGCCAGTGAGAGAGAGAAGGAATTCACAATTCAACATTCAACATTCAACATTCACCATTCGCCTTTGACTTTCCGTTCCGGAAATTACGCCCTCACTCTGAGAATCGACAGATCCTGGAACCCATCCAGACCCTGCTCTTCCCATAGCATCAACTCGAAGTCGTCGCTGAAGAGTCGCGCGATGCCGGGCGCAGTGTGAAATACGGCCCGCGCGTTGAAGGACGTCTCGCTGGGGATGAAAATGAATCCAGATTCCGCCAGCGTCTTCCGATTCACCGGCAGCGCATGAGCCGGGAAGTTGTCGAGGATCCCCGGTCCCATCGTGCTGATCACGGCGACTCCATTTGGTTTGAGAATCCGTCGAAGCTCGCGCGCCCAGGCTCTCTGTTCGTCGCCGTCAAAATGTGTGAATACCGAGACGGCGAAGATGGCGTCGAACTGCCCGGCTGCAAAGGGGAGTGGCGGTTGCGATTTGTTGACCTCGAAACGAGCAGAAGGAAGACCCCGACGCGACCATGAGATCGCGTCCTCGTCGATGTCACAGCCGAACAGCGACCATCCACGGGTATCCATGTGGATCAACGCCCTTCCCGAGCCACAGCCGAAGTCGAGCACCGACGCTCCTGACGGCAGACCGCTTCGGTCGAATGCGGCGATGATCGACTCGGCCGACTTTTTCCCTACGCCGAGGTACTCGGAGACGTACGGCGTCATCTGGATGTGACCGAGAAGGTCGCGCGGTGGCAGGGCCCGGCGGCTGAAGAGGCGATGGAGGCGATCCGTCATGTCACGGCGCACCAGTCCGATCGGATTTCGAATCTTTTCGGGAACCAGTCGATGGTATAAGGCTTTCGCCGCGTTCACAGGGCGTGCATTGTAGCCGGATTGAGCCTTTGATCCGGACTGCGTCGGCGTCCTGGGACCATTCCGGCCAACTCTCATATGAACCAGCTCTCCAACGCATCGGCTACTGCTTTCGGCATCAACCCTCGGCATGAGGCGCTCGGCATCCTCGACTTCACGGCCATGTTCGGGAACGACCTTCCGGTCATCGTGGAGATCGGCTCGGGCAAAGGGCGATTTCTGCTGGAGTCAGCCAGGCTCGATCCAGCCCGCAATTACACCGGCATCGAGAAGAGTCTTCACTACTATCGGGTCATTCTGAGTCGCCTCGAGCGAGCCTGCCTGCCGAATGCCCGCATCATCAACTTCGATGCTTTCGCCATCCTGCGTGATTCGGTGAAGTCGAAGAGCATCGCCGAGATTCACATCTACTTCCCCGACCCCTGGCCCCGCAAACGCGAGCAGAAGCGCAGGATGATCCGTCCCGAGGTGGTAGAGCAGATGAATCGTGTTCTGGCTGACGACGGGTTCGGTCGTTACGTCACCGACCACAAGGAGTACTTCGAAGCGGCGCGGCCGGTGCTCGAAAGCGTTTTCAAGGTCACCGAGCAAGCCGGTGACCGTCCTCCACGTACGAATTACGAGGCCAAGTATCGAGAGCAGGGGCGGCCGATCTATGAGGTGACTTTCCGGAAATGAAAAGAGCGCTTCCACCACCAGGTGTCATCCCGAGCGATTGACCGCGGAGCGCGGCGTCTGAGTGAAAGAAACCAGGGTGTCATCCCGAGCGTCGAGCGAGGGATCTGGGAGGGGGCCTTGCGGTGTGGAGTCTTGGAGCTACGATTGTGCGAGGCGCCGAAGGGTCGAGTCCCCCGCCCAGATCCCTCGCTCGACGCTCGGGATGACACCTCCGCAAAGCGGCCTAAATACTGGGAGTTTCTTAGAAGCAAGGGCGGGTGGGTGGGAGGGGCGAGGGACCTCGGGAACGACGGACGATGTAGGCACGTGCCTCTTGATCGTTCACGAGGAAGCTGATTGATTCACATCGTCTGTCGGTTGCGAGGTCCCTCGCCCCTCCCGCCCGCCCACGCTTGCTCGGGATGACAACAAAGGAAAAACCCGCGTAAACCTAGCCTCAGTTGCCGTGCTGGCTCGGCGTCTGGCTGATCTCCTCTACGGTCTTTGCGAGTCTCTTACGCTGGTCCCCTTCGGTCGCCAGGTCAGCCTGGGCGATGATCCCGACGATTTCTTCCTTCTGGTTGACGACCGGTAGGCGACGAACCTGCTTCTCGCTCATCAGATCGAAAACGCGATCGAGAGAATCTTCCTCGTGCACCGAGAAAGCCGATTTCGTCATGGCGTCGGAAACGGTCGACTGTGCCGGATTTCTGCCCTGGGCTACCACCCGGATCACGATATCCCGGTCGGTAACCATCCCGATCACCTTACGGTGCTGATCCACCACAGGCAACGAGCCGCAGTCCTCGTCAAGCATCGTCTTGGCGGCTACCTGCAATGATTCTTTCTCTGTAACGGTCTGCGGGTTCGGGGTCATGACGTCGCGAACCTTCTCGCCACTCTTTCCTGTCGTTTCATTGGACATAGGGATCTCCTTCTATTGAATCCAAGCGTTGAAGAGCAAGGAGTGTGCCCCGGGGAGGCTTCAGAAATTAAGTTTCAGTCCCGCCGTTACTGTGACGAAAGTCGCGCGGTCCTTGAAACGGGCCGAGTGATAGGCCGCCTCAGCCAGGAACGCCAGGCGGCGCGTAACGGGGAACGTCCCGTTCAGCCCGGCGGAAAAACCATAGTCGGTGTCATGGCCCGAAGCGACATCCTCTCGGTAGAGTCCGACTCCGCCGAAGAGCCCGCTGGATCCCCAGACCTCGTCGAGCTTGTACTCGACGAGCACATCCACGTAATCGAGACGACGGGTGATATCGACACCGTCACGATTTTCGTCGAGTGAGATGTGACCCACTTTGAGCTTCAGGGTGGTTGCCGGATCGGTGTCGGTGGAGAAGAAGATCTCCCGGACCGGATCGTTTACGTGGAAGCCGCCCTCTCGAACCGATTGGCCGGCCCCTAACATCAGCCCCACGGAGGTATCTTCCGCGTGCAGGGGAAGGGCAGCGACGACGAGAAGGAGCGAGAAGGAAAGCCAGTTTTTCATGCGCGTCACTATAAGCAATCGAATGTGTCCTTTCAATTCGGGGTGGATGGGTTCGCTTGGGTTGGCTGGGAATGGAGTGTTCCAAGGGGGGGAGGCGGCTGCCGCCTCCCCCCTGGACACTTAGTGCGACAGAAGGTCAGTACAATGCCGGGGTGTCCCTCAGCGAAATGGCAGTTGCCGGCGCCGAATTGCTGCGTGCTCTTGTGCCATCGCCCTGTGTGGTCTGCGGTGAGGAGCTGGGCTGGGGAGTCTCCCGAGTCGCCTCGTGCTGCCGTCGTTGCTGGGATGAACTGCCGCGGCTCAGTGGAGCCCGCTGCAGTCGTTGCGCGCTTCCCTGGGACGGACATGATCGCGCGGAAGTCTTTACGTGCATCGAATGTCAATCTTCGTCGTCGCCTCTCGACTGGATCGACAGCTGGGGTCACTATCGGCAGGGGACCGTCGATGTGGTTCATGCTCTGAAATTCGCCCGGCACGACTTTCTGGGGGCGGCATTGTCGACCCTTCTCGTCGAAGCGCTCGAGCTTCGTGGTGATCTCGAATTCTCGGCCGTGGTCCCCGTCCCGATGCATCGCGCAAAGCGACAGAAGCGCGGTTACAATCAAGCCGCTCTGCTGGCCCGAGGAGTCGCGCGTCAAACCGGCATTGCGCTGCGCCGCGGATGGCTCGAGAAAACGATCAACACGCAGCCCCAGTCTTCTCTCAGTCGAGAAGACCGGGCCGCCAATGTGCGAGCCGCTTACTCGGCTCGACCGGGATGCATCGGTTCCTCGATTCTGCTCGTGGACGACATCTGCACCACCGGCGAGACGCTCAAAGCATGCGCCCTGGCCTTGAAGAAGAAGGGAGCTGTGCGCGTCTGCGCCGTGACGCTGGCCCGCGCCTGAGCTGGAGCAAAGGAAACTAATGGCAGATTTCGACACGATCATCATCGGCGGCGGCATCATCGGAGGCAGCGCGCTGTATCACCTTTCCACTCTCGGCTATCCCGGCAGGACTCTGGTCCTCGAACGTGAGGACGCGCTGTCTAAGGGTTCGACGGCTTTATCGGCCGGAGGGTTTCGGAACATCTGGACAACCGAGATCAACATGCGCCTGACCACGTATTCGATTCCGAAGCTCAAGGGATTCCGCGAGGAGCTCGGCTTCCCCATCGGGTTCGATCAGCGGGGCTATCTCTTCTGTCAGTACGGCGACAATTTCGATGAGGCGAAGACGTATGGGGAGAAGTGGGCCGCGAACGGCGTGCGCATCGAGTTCCTGTCGCCGGAGGAAGTGGAGAAGAAGGTCCCGGGACTTCGAACCTCGGTCGATCACATCGATCCAGAGGTGAACGAGATTCTCGGGATGAAGCCGATCGTCGGCGGTGTCTTCGGCCCCGACTGCGGAGCGTTCGATCCTTCCGCCGCAGCGCAAGCCTATTTCGAGCGAGGGCTGGAGGGGCTGAATGGCAGGGCTGTGTTGCAGCTCAACCGCGAGGTCGACCGCCTTCTGATCGAGGACGGTGTATGCCGAGGCGTGCTGCTGATGAACGGGAGCCGCCTGGAGTGCGAGACGCTGCTTCTCGCGGCGGGAGCGTGGAGCAACCAGTTGATGGAGCGCTCCGGGTTGAGCGGGGGGCAATTGCCGCCGGTGGTACCGCTCAAACGGATGATGTTCATCACCAATTTTCCTCCCATCGAAGGGTTCGACCGTGTGCCGATGACCATCGTCGACAACGGCATTTACTTTCGTCCGGAGGGACCGAATCTTCTGATCGGAAGGGCCGATCCGAATACCGAGCCGGGCTTCGACATCACGCCTGACAGCCAGTATTACGAAGAAAAGATCAACTATTACCTTCAGGAGCGGATCCCGGGTATGGAGCGATGCCGGCTGGTGTCGATGTGGGGCGGGCTGTATGACACCAACATCGCCGATCACAACGCCGTGATCGGATTCCACCCCGAGGTCAAAGGACTGATCCTGGCGACCGGCTTCTCCGGCCACGGAGCCATGGAGGCACCAGCGGCCGGCCTCTCGTTGGCGGAGCTCATCCGCTTCGGCGAATATAAAACGCTCGACTGCACACCGCTGTCGCTGGCGCGCTTCAAGGCGGGGAAAGAGATTCACGAGACGATTGTGATCTGAGGGGAGCATTTCGGAGTGGCGGCATCTTTGCCGCCTGGCTCGGCGGCGTCCCGCGCCGCCGTTCTCGCGTAAGCGATCCGACATCGGGCGGCGGCGCGGGACGCCGCCGAGCCAGGCGACAGGATGTCGCCACTCCGGGTTACGGTCCGGCCTCCGCCCGCCCATCCGCTCCGCGTCGAACCATCGGCCCATACGCGCCGATTTCTTCTCGATTCCACCATGCTCCGGTCGAGGTGTGGGTCGGCCGGTCGGTGAACCAATAGCGAAATAGAATCGAGCGCACCGCGACGGGCTTCTTTCCTTGAAATGGATCGGCGCGAAATAGCGTGAGAACGCTCGGTTCGCCATCGAGCAGGCGAGCCGATGTGGCCACGACCCAATCGTTCTGCCGCCAGTCATCGAGCGACGCAAACCAGAGATTCCATTCGAATCGCGGCTGATAGGGCGCGTAGATTCCCGGCGCCTCATTGATGTTCTGTGGCTTATAGCGGAATCGATACGGCGTCCAGTGCCGGCCGTCGATCGTCCCTTGAAACTCGATCTCGTTCCGTTGTCGTGTCATCACTGCGAACAGACCGTAGGAGCTGGCAACGCGGAAGGGTTGCAGCGCGATGGCCGGAGCGAGCAGAGGCAGAGGGAGCGCGGAAGCGAAAAAGATCGTGATCGTAGCGACCAGGATCCACCCGAGAAAGGAGAGACCGGCATTTCGGGCAGCGGGATGAATCGCCCCCACGCGCACGAGCGGCCTGGGCATCCGAAACCGCGCCAGGAAGTCATCGTCGACTAGAAGAATCCCGAGAACGAGCACGAGGTAGTTGAGAAAAGCGTAGTTGGCGGTGGCGATGATTCCGATCTGAAGGGCGGTGACGATGAAAAAGCAGACGATTCGGAACTTTTTCGGAAAGAACACCATCCAGGCGATGAACAGCTCCGTGACCAGCGTGACGACGACGGTCAGGGCGTGAAAGGAGTGCGGGAGTTGCTGCGTGTACCAGCCAATCCAGGTCGGCAGCGGCCCGTTCTCATAGTATTTGTCCATGGCCGTGAAATTCCGCCACTGCGGCTCTCCGCTGGCCAGCTTCACGACGCCGGACTCGAAGTAAATGCGGAACCACTCCCAACGCAGCATCCACTGTGCAGCGCTGCTCAGAGGCGCGGCATCGGAAACCCTCGGTCGCAGTCCGCCCGGCGCCAGGAACAGCGAGATGATTCCTGCCTCCAGCAACATGCCGTCCGACTGATACGACGAGAACACCTGAGTCGCTGTGACGAACGACAGGAAGCAGAGCCATGCAACGGCGATACTGATTCGCGGAGCGAGATTGAAGGTGATCGCCAGTGAGGCGACGATCCCGACCCAGACGAGCAGGCTCAGTGCCAGGTCGCTGGAGGAAAGCCACAGAAACGTCGGTGCGAACCAGAATCGTGCACGTGGATACGCCTCGGTTACCATCGCGAGGTAGGAGGCAGTCGGGAGAATTCCGTGCGGTCCGATGAGCCCATGAATCTGTCGGAGCAGTGAATAGAATGCCGAGAGAAAGATGAGGCCGAGGCACCTCAGGAAGATAAAGCTCGCCCAGTGATACGAAGAGACTTCGCCGCTGGCGGGAATCGTCAGCGGTGGCTTATCGAGGCTCGCGGATTCCGTTTCGGCTGCCACGTTCGTGCAGTGCCGCAAAATCCATTCGGGAGCGATACAATTGCGGCGGTCATGAGGAGTCTATCAGCCGCCCTGTTTGCCTTGCTGCTTTGCTGTTGCTCGGGGAGTGATGGCTCGCCAACGGCGCCGACTAAGATGACGCCGCAACAGGTTGACCTTCACATCGGACAAGAGGTGACGGTCGATGGGTCTCTGCATCTTCGCCTGACCTCGGTGGACAACGACTCGCGCTGCGCCACCGGAGTCGTTTGCGTCTGGGCGGGGAATGCCGAAGTCGTCCTGGGCGTACGAAGCGGAAGCGATCAGGAGCAGAAGCTGACGCTGAATACCAACGCCTCGTCGCCGATCGAGGTCGACTTCGCCTCGTATCACATCAAGCTCATGGTCCTCTCGCCCTATCCAAAGGTGGATACGCGGATCGATTCCTCACAGTACGTGGCGACGCTTTTGGTCACGCGGTAACCCTGGGAGCGTGATTCTGGGTCTTGTGTGGCACAGGCACTCTTGCCTGTGTGTCGGCCGTCGAGGCCGACCTCCCTGTGAAGTGTTGCAGGAACGCCGCGGCACACAGGCAAGAGTGCCTGTGCCACACAAGACCCGACCGCAAGGACGATGCGGGTTAAGGTCAGGCCGAGAAGACAGGATCGGCTGATACGACATGCTGCCGCGTCGGAGACAACTCGCCCTCGAAGGAGATGACGACCAATGTCTGATCGTCCTCGGCCGGTCTGTTCCGCGTGAACTTTTTCACCGCATTCAGCAATGCACGCTTCAACTGCTCGGCCGAGTCACCGCCATGCTCGATGACGACATTCTCGAATCGATGGAAGCCAAATGGTTCGCCGTCGTCGTCGAGTGCCTCGATCAGTCCATCACTGTATAGAACGAGCCGGTCGCCTTCAGCGAAGGTGGCCGTGTGCTCCTGGAAGGGGTCTCGCCGACGAACTCCCAGCGGGAATCCCCAGGACGACAGTGCCTCCAGCTTTCGAGTCTCCGAACGGAAGACGTAGGGATCGAGGTGGCCGGCCGAGGAGAAGCGAAGCGTTCGCGTGGCCGGATCGAGCAGACCGAAGAAGAAGGTCATCAACATCCTTTTCGGTGCCGTTTTCAGGACGATCTCATTGAGCACTTCCATGACACGAAATGGCGAGGCGTCGTAGCCGACCTGCACCAGGAGGGCTGACTTGGCCATGGCCATCACGATTCCGCTGGTCAGCCCATGCCCGGCCACGTCGCCAAATGCCACTCCGATCAATCCTCCCGGAAGCGGTGAAGCGCGGTAGAAGAACCAGCAGAACTGGAGCGCCAATCACAAAAGCAAGGGCCTGGAGATATCGTTTCATCGAGACGCTCATGATAGTGGGGTGGTGATTTCGAAATGCGAATTTTCGAATTTCGAATTTGAAATGAGCGAAACTGCTTTTCCGGAGAGTTTCAAGACTGCCCGGCGGCCTCTTCTAAATCCGAAATTCGAAATTCGAAATTCGGATTTCCCCTTGCGCATGTTTACGATAATCAGGGGTTCAGGTTCTGCGGTCCTCTGAGATGAGCTCAATGGAGTTTCCCAATCCGCGCGAGACGCCCGACGACGGTCTCGTGGGGATCGGCGGAAACCTGCAATGGCACAACCTCGTCACTGCCTATCGCCTCGGCATCTTTCCCTGGCCGATGGACGGTTACCCGCTGCCCTGGTTCTGCCCGCGAGAGCGAGCCGTCCTTCGTTTTGATGAGCTTCACGTGGCTCGCAGTCTGAGCCGAGCGGCGAGAAGGAGCACGTTCGAGCTAACGATCGATCGCGATTTTGATGGCGTCATCCGCTCCTGCGCGGCTGCGAAGAGACCAGAGGGACCGGGTACCTGGATTACCGCCGAAATGCGGAAGGCCTATAACGATCTGCACAAACGCGGCTACGCGCACAGCGCCGAGACTTGGCGGGAAGGGCGGCTGGTCGGCGGGTTATACGGTGTCGCAGTCGATGGTGTCTACAGCGGCGAGAGCATGTTTCATCACGTGTCGAACGCTTCGAAACTGGCGCTGCTGCATCTGATCGAGCACCTGCGGTCCCGCGGCGCGGAGTGGATCGACGTGCAGATGATGACTCCTCACATCAGAGCCCTCGGCGGATCGCTGATGCCTCGCGATGCGTATCTCGATCTTCTCGCAGCGACGCAGAAACGAAATCTGCAGCTATTCGTGTGACGCGCGATGCTTTTCCCTCTTCCGAGGGAGAGGGTTGGTAGGCGAGATCCTTTAAGAACGTTCAGAACCCCAGCTTCAGTTCGTCGCCTTCGGCATCGACCACTACTGCTCCGCCTTCCTGCAGCTTGCCGAAGAGGAGCTCGTTGACCAGCGGCTCCTTGATTCTGGTCTGGATGAGCCGCGACATGGGGCGAGCGCCGTACTGCTTGTCGAATCCCTTCTTGGCCAGCCAGCTCCGCCCAGCTTCCATTAGAGTGATCGTCACCTTCTTCGGGATCAGCTGATCGCGCAGCTCGCCCATGAACTTGTCCACCACCCGCTCGATGGTCGGGAACGTCAAAGGATCGAATGGGATCCAGGCGTCGAGTCGGTTCCGGAACTCCGGCGCGAACATCTTCTCGATGGCGCCGCGACCCTTTCCGCTGCTTCCCTGGTTCTGAAAGCCGACCGCGGCATCGGTCATCTCGCGACCCCCGGCGTTGGTCGTCATGATGAGAATGACATTGCGGAAATCGGCCTTCTTCCCGTTGTTGTCGGTGAGCGTGGCGTGATCCATCACCTGCAGGAGGATGCTGAACAGGTTCGGATGCGCTTTCTCGATCTCGTCCAGGACCAGCACCGCGTAAGGGGTCTTGTTGATCGCTTCGGTCAGCAGACCGCCCTGATCGAACCCGACGTAACCAGGCGGGGCGCCGATCAGTCTCGACACCGTGTGCGGCTCGGTGTACTCACTCATGTCGAAGCGAAGGAACTCCACTCCGAGCGTCTTCGCGGTCTGTTTTGCCAGCTCGGTCTTCCCGACGCCGGTCGGTCCGGAGAACAGAAACGATCCGATCGGTTTCTCGGGATGCCCGAGGCCCGAGCGGGAGAGCTTGATGGCATTGACTACCTGCTCGATGGCGCGGTCCTGCCCAAAGATCACGGTGCGGAGATCCCGCTCCAGATGCTGCAGCCGTTCCTTCTCGGATCCGGCGATGGTCTTGGTGGGGATCTTGGCGATTCTCGACACGACGAGCTCGATGTCACTGGTCAGGATGAACTCCGGCCGCTGATCGACGGGCAGCATGCGGATCCGTGCTCCCGCTTCGTCGATCACGTCGATGGCCTTGTCGGGAAGATGACGGTCGTGAACGTACTTCGCAGCCAGCTCGGCGGCGAGTCGGATCGATTCGGGACTGTACTTCACGCTGTGATGTGCCTCGTAATAAGGCTTGAGACCCTCGAGGATCTGCACAGTCTCTTCGACGGTCGGCTCACCGACCTCGATCTTTTGAAAACGGCGCGCCAAAGCCTTGTCGCGATCGAAGGCTGCTTTGTACTCGGGATAGGTAGTCGATCCGATGCAGCGCAGATCTCCCGACGCCAGAGCCGGCTTGAGGATGTTGGAAGCGTCCATCGACCCGCCGCTCACTGCGCCCGCACCGACAATGGTGTGAATCTCGTCGATGAAGAGGATCGATCCCTTGCGCTTCTTGAGCGCTGTGATCAGGGCCTTGAAGCGCTGCTCGAACTCTCCGCGATACTTGGTTCCAGCGAGGACCGCACCCATGTCCAGCGCATAAACCTCGGTGTCTTTCAGAACATCGGGCACCTGGCCGTTTGCGATATGCAGCGCCAGCCCTTCGGCGATGGCGGTCTTGCCGACGCCAGGCTCGCCTACGTAAATAGGATTGTTTTTACGGCGCCGGCAAAGGATCTGGATCGTTCGCTCCAACTCCGGAGTCCGGCCGATGAGAGGATCGATTCCACCCTCTTTGGCTCGCTTCACCAGGTCGACCGCGAAAGCCTCGAGCGGATCGCGATTCGGGCGTGCCGGCTCAGACTCCTCGTCCCCGACCGGAACCTCGCCGTCCGCCGGCTCCTCATTTTCGTCGGCGATTTTGGAGATGCCGTGGGCGAGGTAGCTGAATACGTCCAGCCGCGTGATGCCCTGCTGGCGCAGCACATAAACGGCGTAACTCTGTTCGGCCTGAAAGAGCGCCGCCAGCATGTGACCGCCGTCGATTTCCTTCCGTCCTGAGCTCTGCCCCTGCATGACCGCATACTCGAGAACGCGCTGGAGAGTCGAGGTCTGCGTGGGCATCTGGTCGACGCCGTCGGGAAGTTCCTCCAGATGTTCCCCGAAAAATTCTTCAAGGCTCGACCGGAGCGCCGCGATATCGCCGCCGCAGTTGACGATCACCTCGGACGCCGAGGTGTCGCGCAGCAGGGCGAAGAGCAGATGCTCGAGCGTGATGTACTCGTGACGTCGCCGAACAGCTTCGGCCACAGCGAGATTAAAAGTTTCCTGAAGTTCTTTTGTGATCATGTGTTTGAGATATCAGATGTTTTTAAATTCGAAATTCGAAATTCGAATTCCGAAATGCCCTCACTCCTTCTCCATCGTGCAGAGCAGCGGATACTCATTTGCACGCGCCAGTTCGAGGACTTCTCCTACTTTCATGCCTGCGACTTCATATGTATAGACGCCGGCCAGCCCTACGCCCTGTGTGTGAACTTCCAACATCCGGTGGATCGCTTCTGTTTCGGAGAGATGAAAGATCGAGGTTAGAACATGCACAACGAAGTCCATCGTCGTGAAATCATCGTTGTGGATCAGCACCTTATAGAGAGGAGGCTTTTGCAGCCTGGTCTCGCTCTCGGTGATGACTGCTCCCTCGGAGTCCCAATCGGGGTGCGGCATGATAGGGAGACGATAACACCGAGTCGGGACGGTTTCTTCTTGTGTGGCACAGGCACTCTTGCCTGTGTGCCACGGCGTCGAGCCGTGGCGTTTCTGTAATGATTCACAGGGAAGTCGGCCTCGACGGCCGACACACAGGCAAGAGTGCCTGTGCCACACAGACCCTACACGGCCTCTGTCCATCAGTCGACATTCGCGAAATGGCTCGACTCACACTCCGCTGAGTGGAAGAATCAGGCCCGGCATGAAGACCATTCGCTTTGGCCGCACAAACGTCGAGGTGCCGACCGTCAGCCTCGGGACCTGGGGACAGGGCGGTCCGAACACGGTCGCGGGCAACTCGGTGGGGTGGTCGGGAAACGACGATCAACTCGCCTCCGAGGCGCTTCGGCGAGCGTGGGAAGTCGGGATTACGCATTGGGACACGGCCGACGTGTATGGAAACGGTCACGCCGAGAAGCTGATCGGCGCGGTGTGGGAAATTGTTCCACGCGACGAGATCTTTCTGGCCACGAAGGTGGGCTGGGATCCCGGACCTTATGGCCACTTCTACGATCCCCGGCAGATTCGCAGTCAGATGGAGCGGTCACTCCAGAATCTAAAAATCGATCACGTCGATCTGTACTATCTTCACCACTGCGACTTCGGGCCCGCCGACGAATACTTCGACGATGCCCTGGCGACAGTTCGCAAACTTCATGAAGAAGGGAAGACGCGCTTCCTTGGCCTGTCAGACTGGGACTCGTCGAAGATCATGCGCTTCATCGATCGCGTCGACCCCGATGTCGTGCAGCCCTACCGGAATGTGCTCGACGACACCTACGAGTCGAGTGGACTCAAAGCATGGGTCGATGAGAATGACGCTGGCGTCGCTTTCTTTTCTCCTATCAAGCACGGTCTTCTTCTCGGGAAGTACGAGACGCCGGTCACCTTCCCGGAAGGCGATTTCAGGCGAGGAATCGCAGAGTTCGGCGATGCCGCCGCCCTCCGCAGGATGGTCGCAGCGCGGAAGGAGATCGAGACTCGATTCGCGGCAGATCCTCAGCCGGTGCTTCGCGCGCTGCTGGGGACACTGCTCACCGATGTTCCCACGGGATGCGTTCTGCTAGGTCAAAGGACGCCGCGCCATGTCGAGGCAGCCAGTCATGTCGGCGGCCCGTTGACGCATTCGGATGCTTCATGGGTGAGAAGCCTTTATCAGTGAGCCGGTCCTTCAACGCCTTCCTGCTGCTGTCTTTCCAATGCGCGCTGACAATCGGCTGCAGTAAGCCTGCTCCGCGCCATCCCTCTGTCTTCATCATCTCCATTGACACACTTCGCGCCGATCACCTTCCTCTGTATGGCTACAAGGGTGTGAAGACTCCCGCCATCGATTCCCTCGGCCGCGACGGGGTCATGTTTACCGATGCTTACTCCCATTGTCCGCTCACCCTGCCCTCGCACGTCTCTCTTCTGACCGGGCTCGTCCCGGCGCGAAGCGGCGTTCATGACAATGTCGGCTATGTCTTCGATCCCGGTCGGCACCCCACTCTGGCTGCCCTGCTGAAGGCGAATGGTTATCGGACCGGCGCCGCGGTTTCGGCGTATGTCCTTCGAAGAAGTACCGGGATCGCCGCAGGATTCGATACTTATGATGACGCCATTCCTTTCCTTGACGATGCGCCCACCGCTGCCCTACAACGATCCGGCGTGGAGACGTTTCAGGCGGCGCGCGAGTGGCTCGACGCAGCCGATTCCCGTCCGATGTTCTTCTTCCTTCATCTCTATGAGCCGCACGCTCCCTATGCGCCACCTGCGCAGTTCGCGAAGGTCGCATCGCCGTACGACGGGGAGATCGCCGCGGCCGACGCCGTGGTCGGCGACTTCATCGCTATTCTCCGTGCGAGGAAGCTCTATGACGACGCGGTGATCATCCTGCTCTCGGATCACGGCGAGGGACTCATGGAGCACGGCGAGCAAGAGCACGGGATCCTGCTGTACCGCGAGGACATCCACATTCCGCTGATCGTGAAACTGCCGGGCAACGAGAAGGCTCACAGCGTGGACCGCGATGACGTGCAGATCGTCGATATCGTTCCGACGCTCGTCGATCTGACACACGTATCGCCACCGCCGGATCTCTCCGGAACGTCGCTGCTCCGCTCGATGACGGGCAAAGAGAAGCTGCCCGAACGAACCGTGCTGAGCGAGACCTTTTATCCGCGCATTCATTTCGGTTGGAGCGAGCTGCGCTCGGCGGTTCGGAGCGGGATGCATCTCATCGAATCGCCGCAGTCCGAGCTCTTCGATGATCGTCGCGATCCGGCCGAGAAGCACAACGTGGTCGATTCGCAGAGACGCGTGGTGCTGGAGCTACGCAAGTCGATCGATGCCGATCGCTCCGCCTTTGCGCTGGCCGGCCGGGTCGATCCCGAGGAGGAGGCCCGCCTCGCTGCACTCGGCTATGTGACCGCGGGTCCGGCTGTCACGTCGGGAGCGCTGCCAGATCCGAAGGACCATCTCCAGGATCTGTCGCTGCTCAAGGGTACGAGCGAGCTGATGTCCGCGGGGCGGTTCAAGGAAGCGGTGCCGCCCCTCCGCGCGCTGCTCGATAAGAATGCAGGCTGGAGCGATGTGCGCGATCAGCTCGCGGTTGCGTGCCAGCGATCTGGAGATCTCGATGGCGCCATTGCGCTTTACCGGGAAGGGATCCGCGTCACCCCGGAGCTGGCCGGAGAGTTCGCCCTCTCGCTGGCCTCGATTTATCTCGAGGGGAAGCAGTTCGATAAAGCGGCCTCGCATGCAAGGCTGGCCATGAGGTCAAATGCTCCCGGGGCCCATCAGGTGCTCGGAGAAATCGCATTGGCGAAACACGATCTCGACGCCGCGATGAAAGAGGCGGGCGAGGCGGCGAAGTATCCGTCGCAGCTCATGGAGGCGGAGCTGCTGCGTGCCCGGATCGAGACTGCGCGAGGCGACAGAGCCGCTGCCGCGCAGGACTTGAGAAACGTTGAGACGGAGGCGTCGCGTCGCCGCGTCGCTTCTCCCGCGCATACGGAGTTTCTTCTCGGTGACACGCTGGCTCGCGGCGGTGAAACGGCCGAGGCGGAGCAGCACTTCGTGAGGGAGATCCGGAGATTCCCCGACAACCTCGAGGCCTACACCAGTCTGGCGCTCCTTCAGTTCCTGGTCGATCGGCAGCCGTCGAAGGCTGTGGCAACGCTGGACGCGATGTGCAGCCGGAATCCCTCGGCAGCCTCGAGGAAAATCGCCGCGGAGAATCTCACGACCTGGGGCGATGTAACGGACGCGAAACGGTTCGAACGGTAGTTGTTGCTCGCGATTGCGCCGCTTCTTCATCTTCCCTCTCCCCGCCGGGGAGAGGGAAGAGTCGGCACCACGGCCATCTGCTTGCCCGCAGCATTCCGTTAGACCACAAAAAGGCTTCCCGAGGATTGCTCCACTAACTGAATGCTGCAGTTAGGAACGGCGGCTGAGCTAGAACTTTTTCGGAAACGCCTTCAACGCCTCGAGCGGCCGAGGATCGTTTTTCATCAGAGTGGCCGCCCGGCGAAAGTAAGCCTCGGCCTCATCCCGATTGCCGATCGCGGCGTGAATCTTTCCGGCAAAGAACCAGGCGACGCCGCAGCTCGAGTTGGTCCGGAGTGTCTCTTTCAAGGCTGTCAAAGCCTGCGTTGCTGTCGAGATCAAAAGGTGGAATCGGCAGTAGGTGAGCTCGGCGGCGTAGACCTCATTCTGGGCGTCGCAATCAGCGGCCTTCTCGAAGTAAGGAAGCGCCTCGCGATACCGGCCTGCATCCGAGTACTCTTTTCCCTTGCGGTAGAGCAGCTCCGGGTCGACCAGCCCGCTGCGAACGGAAAGAGGATCAACCGCCTGATCCTTCGATTGCGTACGGCGACTACGCCGTTCGATCAAGGCCTTCCGCCGATCGGCATCCGCCAGTTCCGCATAGGCGCGCGCTCCGGCCAGAAAAACCTCTTCGGCCTTTTCGCGCAGCGACTCTGGCGGTTCGACCCGGAACCGCGAGGGATGGAAACGGTCGGCGAAGGTGAGATACGACCGGACGATGATCGAGATCGTGGCCTCCTCGGGAAGACCGAGCAGATCGAAAGCGTCCTTTCGTCGATAAGCCAGAAAGACCCTCATCAACTCATCGCGATTGCCATCGCGGCGTTCTGCAACAGCAGATGCTGACGCAGGAGCGGGCGCCGCCATCGCCAGGGGCGCCAGAGCGACGGGCGAGGATGCCGGCGTCGGCTCCAAAATACTGAGCTCGAACTTCGGACGGGGTTTTGCCGGCACCCCTTCGGCGTCGGCAATCACACCGAGGAACATGAGCGCGTAGAGATGGCGATTGCCTTCCTCAGGCGCGAGGCCGGTTTGTTTGATGAGGTCCACTGCATTGCGCGGCGTCCGCAAAGTGTCGTTCAGGAGTTGTTGCTCACTGCTGAGACGAATCTCCTCTCTCGGGAAAAGCGGCTCGGGATGGACGGCCAGCATTTTCCCGTTCAACGACGCTACCGCTGCATCGATGTCGCTCTGACTGCCGTATTTCACAATGCCGGTCAGAATCAATTGCGGAACCTTCACTCTCAGCGGGGACTCCACTGGAGGGACGTCGCCGGAGATTCGAAAATCGCCGGTGCGCCAGGTGAAGACGTCCAGCAGTTTCCGGGCGAGATTCTGTTGCAGGATGCGGTAGATGTCGGAAGGGTTGCTGAGCCCGCGCTCGATGAGGATGTCTTCGAGCGGAACGCCGCGCGCAGCAGATTGCGACAGACTGGTCTGAAAATCATTCTGAGACAGCTTGCCGGTCGACATCATGAATCGACCGAGCGTCTCGGTGGCGACGTTGGAGCGGCATTCGACAGGAGCACCGTCATCGAAGGCGATGCTTTTCTCCAGCGGCGTCCGCCGCAGATGCAGCACTACATCTCTCTTTGCCACCGCCAGCGCGAGCAACAGGATCGTGAAGGGAACATTGGCGAGGCTTCCCTCGCGGCTCTCGGAGATTTCCCTGAGCTGCCGGCGCGTGGGAATGGAAGAGGAAAGCACGTCGGTCACTGGGTAATTATAGATTGCGGAGTTCGGATGCCGATGTTTAAGGCGGGACGGTTGTCATCCTGAGGGAGCACGCGCAAAACAAAGGACGAAAAAAAAGGTGAGTGCGACCGAAGGATCTTTGGTGACACGCGCGAGGCCGTCAATGTACGCCACGGTGATGTCACCAAAGATCCTTCGCCGCGGCGGCTCAGGATGACAAGCTTGTTTCTTTTGCTCAGGGCGACGGAAGCATCGGTAACGGAGTTCTTCTACACGACGGCGGAGCGCTGCCGGCCATTCTTCAGAGCCTCTGGCGCAGGCGTTCACCCCAGATGCGCGAGCACTAACCGGATGTCGTCGTACGAGACACGCTCGCCGAGGAAGTCGCGGATCGGCTTGAGTCTGTCGGCACCGCACTGTCGTGCCGCCTCGGCGATCTCGGCGTAGCGGTCGTCGGGAACCCATATGGCAATCGAGGGTGGCCGCTGCTCGGTGATGAACTGCGCGAGGTACTCGACCACGGTCGAGCGCGCTCTGCCGGTCAGTCGCATCGCTTCCTCGATCGATTCCCCGCGCCGGAAGACATCGAGCGCAACCTCGCGCTGGGCTGAGACCCTCGAAGGAGCGGACGGTCGCGCGCTACGGCGCGGTTCCAGAGAGGCCTCGAGGTCCATCGTGGTGCGCTTCTCGTCGCAGTAGGAGGTGATCAACTCGATGACCGGCCGGCCGAACTCTTCGAGCTTGGCTTCTCCGACGCCATAGATCCGACGCATCTTCAATGTCGAGGAGGGTCGGACGGTCGCCAATTGCCGGAGCGTGTTGTCGCTGAAGATGACGAACGGCGGCACGCCGCGGCGGTCGGCCTCCTGTTTGCGCCAGCGACGGAGGACATCGAACAGATCCCGATCCACACCCTCCCACGACGTTTCCTGTTTGCCCGATTTCCGGCGGTCGTTTGCTCCCTTCAGCCGCACCAGTCTCACCGGCAACTCGTCCCGAAGGACCGCCCGAGCGGCCGCGGCCATGACGATGACCGGGTACTGCTCTCCCTCCTGACGCAGGCACCCGAGAGTGATGAGCTGGTGAATCCAGTCGCGTAGTTCGTCTTTGGGGTGATCCTTCAGAAGACCGAAGGTCGACAGTTCGTCGTGATTCCGCTGGCGGATCTTCTCCAGCTTTTCTCCGCGAAGGACCGAGACGAGATAGCTGACACCAAAAGGCACACGGAGGCGTACGACGCAGGAGATGATCTTCTTGGCGATGATCACCGCATCAGGGACTTCTTCGAGATCGCCGAGACAGATGTCGCAAGCGCCGCAGCTGTCGCCGTCGTACTCCTGGCCGAAGTAGGTAACGAGCGCACGATGCCGGCAGACGCTGCCGCCGCAGTAACGCTGCATGTGATCGAGGCTGCGGAAGGCTGAGCTCAGAAATTCCGGCGTCGCTTCCTCACTGGAGGCGTGCTCCATGATCTGGCGCCACAGTGCCGAGTCGGAGCCCGAATAGAGCAGAACGCACTCGGCCTCGAGGCCGTCACGTCCGGCGCGTCCTGTCTCCTGCTGGTAATGCTCGATCGACTTCGGCATCCCGGTGTGCAGCACGAAGCGGACGTTCGAGCGATCGATGCCCATTCCAAAAGCCACCGTGGCAACTACCAGATCGCACGCCTCGGTCGCGAATGCTTCCTGCGCCAGTCTCCGTTCCTCCTGACTCAGCCCGGCGTGATACGCCGCCACGCGATGACCGCGCCGTCCCAGGGCCTCGGCGACGGCGTCGACGTCCTTGCGGCGAATGCAGTAGATGATTCCCGCTTCCTTGGGATGGCGGGAGATTACCTCTTCGATCTGCGCCACCTGATCGCGCCGCGGAACGATGCGATAGGTGAGGTTGGGACGATCGAAACTGCCCACCAGCTCGAGGGCGTTTCGAAGACCGAGCTGCTCGATGATGTCGGCGCGGACCTTCTCCGTCGCCGTCGCCGTATAGGCGTGCACCGAGGCGTCGGGGAAAAGCTCATGAAGTTGTCGAAGCTGACGGTACTCGGGGCGGAAATCGTGTCCCCAGTGACTGATGCAATGGGCCTCGTCGATGGCGAAAGTGTGAGCGCCAGCTCTCTGCAGGAGCTGCCGGCAGGAGGAGAGTGCAAGACGCTCCGGAGAGACGAAGAGCAGGCGGATGAGACCCTCGACGAGGTCACGTTCCACGAGGCGCTGGTCAATCGAAGACTGTGAGCTGTTGATCTGTGCTGCCGCCACTCCGCATGCCACCAGGCCGTCGACCTGGTCCTTCATCAGTGAGATGAGAGGGGATACGACGACAGTGAGTCCCCGCTTCAGTAGCGCCGGTGCCTGATAGCAGAGCGACTTTCCACCGCCGGTCGGCAGTACGACCAGGGAGTCGCGGCCAGACATCGCCGCGCGCATCGCTTTCTGCTGCAGTGGTCGCAGCGAGTCGTAACCCCAGTGGCGCGATACGACTTCGAGAAGTGATTCGTCGACGCTTGCGTCGGATGTGAGGATGCCTGTCTGCACGAGAGCAGAGTAACAGTGGTTGCCGCTCCAATCCGAGGGGCTTGACTCGCAGGGGCTCTGCGCGCCCCTACTCAGCGTAGAGTCTGAATTCATGACCACCGCTTACTTCCGGACTGAGAATTGAGAAAGGGGATATGCGAACGCCTCTTTTATTTCTCAATTCAAAATTTTTGATTCTCAGTTTTCAATTGGCAGCAATCTGGCAGCAGGAATGCTCAAACCCATCGCAACCGGCCACCCGGTTTTCTGTTCACCCGACGAAATGGGACGCGATGTCGTCCCGACAAGGAAATGATGACTTCCAATACTTCGATTCTCGACATGCTCCAGCAGCACCTCGGCCCCGACACGATCGCGAACATCAGCCAGCAGCTGGGAGCGAGCCCGGCCGACGTTTCGAGTGGCATCGCCGCGGCGCTACCGGTGCTGCTCTCTGGTCTGCATCGCAACGCCAGCGATCCGCAGGGCGCGGCGGCGCTCGACAGTGCTCTCAACGCCCACGACGGCAGCATTCTCGACAATCTCGGATCGCTTCTCGGCGGAGGAGCCACCGGTGGTATTGGCGCCGCGATCCTCGCCCACATCCTAGGCAAGCGCCAGGCTCCGGTGGAAGAGGGCGTGTCGCGCGCCAGCGGCCTGAGCGCGCAGCAGGTCAGCCAGTTACTGATGATGCTTGCGCCGATCGTCATGGGAGTTCTCGGGCGGATGAGACAGCAGAAGGGATTGAGCCCTGCGCAGCTTCCGGAGGTGCTCGGACAGAGTAAAGCGCAGATGGAAGCGCAGAACCCCGCACTCGGTGGTCTGGCCAGCGTTCTCGATAGCAATCACGATGGGCAGATAGCCGATGACGTCATGCGCATCGGCTCCTCGATGCTGGGCGGACTCTTTGGCAAGCGCCCATAACGCGGCCACAGTCTTCTCGGAGTTGGATTCGGGTGAGCCGGTTTCGCGAAGCTCTAGTCGCGCATTGACTTGCGCAGCAGAAGGATCGCCACACCTGTGGCGACCAGGCCGACGAGGGCAAAAACTGATGGCAGCAGAATACTCGAGCTGGTGAAGCGAAGGTCACTGGCATTGCCGGGGTTCATCCGGAACTGCTGCCAGGTTCCCTGAGGAAACTCGGCGATGGCCTTCTCGATACTGCGTCGCCGAGAGGTCTGAAAGCGAGTATCGATCGGGACGTGAAACAGCCGGTCGCCCACCATGTATCGGACGTGAACGCGCCCGACATAGAGGGGACCGTGAGAACGGCTACTGGAACTGCTGCGTACGATCTCGCTACGCTCCACGAAGGCCTGGATGGTTGGCCAGTGCGATTCACGAATACTCGTCATGGCCATCCAGACCGACGCGGCCAGGAAAGCGAGACCGATCAGCAGAACAAAAACCGATGCTCCGAGGACGACGCGTTTTGCTGCGATGGTCGCCTGCCTCGGGTCGACTTTTCGGGAGGCTTCCTCCTGCCAGACCGCAGAGCGATAGGCCAGGAGACCGATTCCCGAGAAAAGCAACCCAAGCACGACAAGAATCACCGGTAGCCCGAAGGTATCGAAGTTCGGTCCGACGTTGATGCGCACGCGGGAGGGATCGGCCCGGTCGAACCGCACTTCCCGCCTGGCCCCCACGGGAAACTCATCGAGCCTCGATTGAACCCATGCGTAGCCGCCAGACATAGTTCGGTTCGACACGGGAAGGTCGTATTCGCGTCGGTCGACGTAAAAGCGGATCGCGATGTCGGCTTGATACCGATCCTTGACGGCGACCATGGCGCTGCGGGTAATCTCGGCGTCTGTCCTGCCCCAGGACTGCATCACAAGGAAAGCCTGCAGCGCGAGTACGACTCCCCAGATCAGGATGAGAAGCCCGATAGAACCGAACACGAGAGCAGGGATGCGCGTCGTACCACGAGCTTTCGTCATTCGTAAATACTACGACCCCGTTGCCTCTTGTGTGGCACAGGCACTCTTTGTCTGTGTGCCGCGGCGTCGAGCCGCGGGGTTCCTGCCGCAATTCAACAGAAAAGTCGGCCTCGACGGCCGACACACAGGCAAGAGTGCCTGTGCCACACAAGAACCACCTCGCGACCAACCTGTCATCGCGTTATCGTATGGCCGTGCAGACACTGGAAGCGCGGGATTGCGGCGAGTATGTAGAGTTCGTGTACAGCGGGCCCTTCGAGCTTACGGCCCTCGTCGAGCTGGCCCGCGCGGTAAACGAGCATTGCACCGCGCATCAGCGCAGCGGTGCCCTGATCGACATCTCACGTTCCATCGGAGAGCTCAGCAACGACGATCGTCTCGAACACGGAAAGACCTTGGCCGTTTTCTGGAATCCAAAGGTTTGCGCTGCCGTATTCGGCACCATGGAACAGGCGCGACATAGCCGCTTCTGGCAGCTAGTCGTTCAGAATCGGGGGGTTCGTGCCCGCTCTTTTTCCGATCGCCTTCGCGCGGTGAACTGGTTGACGGCCGCCTTGCGGGATCACACGGAAGGGCTGATCGAGTAATCTTCCGCTCGATGAGTGACTTTCGCGATCTGTTCGACCTGGCCAGTGAACGTCTTGGCGGGACGGCGCTGTACGCCAACGATGAATTCTTCGCCGATAAAGAGAACCTCCTCAAACCAGGCAAGCCGGTGTGGAAGGAACACGAGTACACCGATCGTGGCAAGTGGATGGACGGTTGGGAGAGCCGGCGCAAGCGGACTCCGGGACACGACTTCTGCATCGTCCGTCTCGGGCTTCCCGGCGTTCTACACGGTGTCGTGGTCGACACCAGCTACTTTCGCGGGAACTTTCCGGATGGGTTTTCGATCGAGGCCTGCCACGCGTCGCAGGATGCCGACGTCGACGCACTGCTCTCATCTGACAGGAAGTGGGTGGAGATTCTCGGCAAGTCGAAACTCGCCGGCGACTGTGAAAACATCTTCCCCATTTCCCATCCCCTGGCTTTTACACATGTGCGCTTCAATATCTTTCCCGATGGAGGCGTGGCCCGGCTGCGCCTTCATGGCAGGGTGATACCTGAGTGGAAGCGTGCCGGCGGGTTGACCAATGAGATCGACCTGGCCTCCGTCGAAAACGGCGCCGAGGCTCTGACCTGCAGTGACATGTTCTTCGGGTCCAGACAAAACCTCATCATGCCCGGCCGTGCCGGCAACATGAGCGATGGATGGGAAACGAAGCGGCGGCGCGGTCCCGGATACGACTGGGTGATCGTCAAGCTGGCTGCCGAGGGGATCGTCCGCAGGATTGAGATCGACACGAATCACTTTAAGGGTAACTATCCCGACGCCGCTTCGATCGAAGGCTGCCGGATCGAGGCAGACTCGAGCCCTGAGAGCGCGGAATGGACCGACGTATTGCCGCGGACGAAGCTGCAGGCCCACACTCGTCATCTCTTCAACGAGGAGCTCGTCCAACGCGGGCCATGGACACACCTTCGACTCAACGTCTATCCAGATGGAGGGGTGAGTCGCCTGCGCGTGCATGGGCTTGCTACCGAAGAAGCGAGGCATAAGGCGGTGGTCGAGCGCATCAACACGGCGGCTGAGGTGGGCGAGCTGCTCGAGGCGTGTTGCGCAGCGAAAGCGTGGGTGAGAGCTGTCGCGGAGCAGCGTCCCTACGCCAGCTGGGATCAACTCGTCGACAGGGCCGATCGCGAGTGGAGCACACTGCCGCAGCGGGACTGGCTGGAGGCTTTCCGCGCTCATCCGCGCATCGGCGAGAGAAAGGCTCCGGCCGCGCAGAGCGCCGTCGCGGCGTCCTGGTCCGGTCAGGAGCAGGCCTCGGCAGGCGCTGCGTCGGACGAGGTCATGGCACAGCTGACCGAGGCCAACCGGGAGTACGAGGCGAAGTTCGGCCGGACGTTCATCGTCTGCGCCACGGGGCGATCGGCCGGCGAGATCCTGGCAAATGCGCGACAGAGAATGAGCAACAGCGCCGAGGATGAGTTGCATGTCGCCGCCGAAGAACAGCGAAAAATCACCCGGCTGAGACTGGAAAAGCTGGTGACGGTATGAGCGGAATTACGACGCATGTTTTGGACATGTCGGTGGGGCTGCCGGCAGGCGATGTACCGGTGCGGCTGGAGATTCAGACCGGCGACTCGTGGCGAACTCTGGGAAGCGGACGCACCGACGCCGACGGACGATTGCGGACGCTGCTGCCGGAGGGCGCCACAGTCGCACCCGGTGTCTACAGGATCTCATTCGATACCGCTTCGTATTTCAGCGGCAGGGGAATGAAGAGTTTCTTTCCCAGCGTCGCGATCGTCTTCACGATCGAGGATCCGTCGCAGCATTACCATGTGCCGCTACTTCTGAGTCCGTTTGGCTATTCGACATACAGGGGGTCGTAGGGGAGGGATTTCGGATTTCGAATTTCGAATTTAAAAGAGGCTGAGATCCCGACGAGCCAAGCCAGGCTTCTTTAAAATCCGAAATTCGAAATTCGAAATCCGTCCCCTTTGCTATAGTCCTCCGCCGGAATGGATTACAAAATATATGAACTGCTGAACCTAATCATTCGCTGGATTCACGTCTTCGCCGGGATCCTCTGGATCGGGCAGACCTACCTCTTTACCTGGCTCGATGTCACGCTGAACGACCCCGACGAGAAGGGGCAGGTGTGGATGGTTCACAGCGGCGGGTTTTACGTCGTTGAGAAACAGAAGAAACCCGAGCTGGCGCGAACGCTTCACTGGTTCCGATGGGAGGCGGCCATCACCTGGCTCAGCGGTTTTGCCCTCTTCGTGGTCGTCTACTATCTCGGTGGACTGCTGGTCGATTCCGGCTCCTCCATCTCCCCCGGAATGGGTATCGCTATCAGCATCGGGCTCGTCGTCCTGGGCTGGCTGATCTACGACGCGCTCTGGTCATCACCGATCGGAAAGAACTACACGGTCGGCGCCGTCATCTCCTACATCCTGCTCGTCGCTCTGGGCTACGGCTGCACACGGATCTTCAGCACGCGAGCGGCCTATCTAGAGGTCGGTGCCGTGATGGGAACGCTGATGGCGGCGAATGTATGGGTTCGCATTCTGCCAGCGCAGCGACGCCTGATCGCCGCAGTGATGGAAGGGAAGGAGCCAGACGAGCGGTTGGCCAACCAGGCCAAGACGCGCTCGAAGCACAACACGTTCATGGTCGTGCCGCTGGTTCTGATCATGCTGAGCAATCACTTCCCGGTGACCACCTACGGGAACAAGTACAACTGGCTGGTTCTGGCCGGAATCATTCTGGTCGGGTGGGGTGCAGCAAAAGTGATTCGCTCGCGGTAGGTTGTTGAGTTAGGTTCCTGAGGTGACTCGAAAGCCGCGTAGCGGCGGAATCTCGTTAGCCCACGGCGTAAGCCGTGGGTTCAGCGCGTACTTGATGTTTATGCCGAGCCCCGTAGGGGCGACATAGGGTTTCGCGCCACGATCATGATTGTATATGTTCATTCGGAAAACATACCGCCCCTACGGGGCTCCGAATACTTTGCGGGCCACGTATCCCACGGCTTACGCCGTGGGCTAACAAGATGTCGCCGCTATGCGGCTGAAGTCGAACTCAGTCCATTCAGCAACCAGCGCCAAGGCCCAAAACAGAATGCCTAAGGTCCTGGCCATAGGAGACAACATGACAACCATATCGACTGCCTCCAAGTCATCCTCTTCGCTCCATGGGGAGAGTATCGCCGGATCGATCGCACCGCTGGAGCAGGCCCTGGAGAGTTTTGCAAAACGCTTTCCGGGGGACGCGCCCGATCGTCAGCCGGTGCACACCGTGTACGGCGGTGCTCATCTCTTCAAATCCGACACGACCGGGAAACTCGGGGCGCTCGCTCTCCGGGCCCTGCGGGAGTACGCTCCCGATCCCTTCATCTTCGCTCGAGCCATCGGACTGACCGGCGCCGAGAGCCTTCCGGAAGGGCTTGCCGAAACCGAGAGGATGTTGAAGAGTCTCGAGCCGGACTCGATGTCGGTTCGTGCCGTCAACGAGCCTGCCTGGCTGGCCCACACGATTTACACGCGCGTTCTTGAGAAACTTCAGCGGGAGGCCGTGGAAGACTTCCGTATCGATTTCGAGGACGGCTATGGGAATCGTCCTGACGATGAAGAGGACGGACACGCAGCGTCGGCGGCGCGCGAAGTGGCGGTGGGGATGAAGAACGGGACGCTGCCTCCCTTCATCGGCATCCGCATCAAACCCTTCTCGCAGGAGCTTCTGCGACGCAGCATCCGCACCATGGACATCTTCCTGACGACCGTCGTTCAGGACTCGGGCGGGAAACTGCCCTCATCGTTTGTGGTGACGCTGCCCAAGATTCAGCTGCCCGAGCAGGTTACTCTGCTGGCCGATCTCTTCGATCAAATGGAACCGCGACTGGGGCTTCCCGCCGGATCGCTGAAGCTCGAGTTCATGATCGAGACGACGCAGTCGATCGTGAATGCCCGCGGTGGATCGAATCTTCCTCTCTTCCTCGAGGCTGCCCGTGGCCGTGCCAAGGCCGCTCACTTCGGAACGTACGATTACACCGCCAGTTGCAACATTACCGCGGCCCATCAGCGAATGGATCACCCGATGTGCGACTTCGCCAGGAACATGATGCAGGTGGCCTACGCAGGAACAGGCCTGTGGCTTTCTGACGGAGCGACCAACATCATGCCGCTCGCTCCGCACCGGCCCTCAGCGGAGCGGCCTTTGACCCCAGATCAATTGCGGGAGAACCGTTTGACCGTGCACCGCGCCTGGCGCCTGCACGTCGACCACATTCGCCACTCCCTCATCAACGCCTATTACCAGGGATGGGACCTCAACCCGGCGCAGCTGCCAACGCGCTACGCCGCCGTCTACGCTTTCTTCATCGAAGGTCTGCATGCCGCCACCGAGCGGCTCCGGAACTTCATCGAGAAGGCCGGACAGGCAACTCTGATCGGCGACGTTTTCGACGACGCGGCGACGGGGCAGGGACTGCTAAATTATTTCATCCGTGGCGTGAACTGCGGCGCCATCACGGAAGAGGAAGCGCTGGGAACGGGACTGACGCTCGACGAGCTACGCAGCCGGTCGTTCGTCAAGATCATGAAAGGAAGACGAGCGAAATAGCGGAGTGCTGTTCGGAGCGCCGCCTTCCAGGCGGCCGTGCCGCCGGCATCATGCCGGCCGCGCTGAATTCGGACGAAGCGGGTCCCGCATTTCGGAGTGGCGGCATCTCTGCCGCCTGGCTCGGCGCCGTCCCGCGGCGCCGTTCTCGTGCAAGCTATCGGGATGGGGCGGCGGCGCGGGACGCCGCCGAGCCAGGCGACAGGATGTCGCCACTCCGAAATGCGCTGGTGCGACTTTACTAGGCTGAAGTCGTCGGAACTCCGGCCTCCCGAGCCACCTCATACTCGGCCAGCCTCATCACGATCTCTTCGTGCGTGGCCGGCAAACGTAACTTCGGGATCTCTCCATTCGAAACGAACGACAGCGCGTTTTTGACTGCCGTCCACACCGACAGCGCCATGAGCAGCGGAGGCTCGCCCGTCGCCTTGCTGCCGCGAAGATTGATCGGGTTGTCGACGTCGAGATAGTCGACGTTGAAGATGGCCGGCACGTCCTGGATGTTCGGAATCTTATAGGTCGTAGGCGAATGCGACAGTAGCGCGCCGGTGTCGGAGTATCGAAGATCCTCGGTCGTCACCCAGCCCATGCCCTGAATGAAGGCTCCGGTCATCTGCCCGCGATCGATCCCGGGATTGATGGGCCGCCCGATATCCATGAGCACATCGGATCGCAATACCTTCAGCTCGCCGGTGAAGCGATCGATCAGCACTTCGGATGCCGAACACCCCTGCGTGAAATAGAGAAAGGGATGGCCCGATCCGGTCGCGGCGTCGTAGTCGATCCCTGGTGTGGCGTAGAAGCCGCGCTCTCCGAGACTGATGCGACGCAGATAGGCCTCATGGACAAGAGCGGCGAAGGTGACTCGCAGCGATGGCCGACGGCTGTCATAGATCCATCCATCTTCGAAGACGATGCTCCCGGGCGAGGATTCGGTGTCGTTATCGAGTGTCGGAAGGTGTGCCGCAGCACAGTCGGCGAGTCGAGCCTTGATCTTCCGGCAGGCATCGACGGCCGCGCTTCCATTGAGGTCGGCGGCGCTCGATGCGGCGGTGGCCGACGTGTTGTTGTTCTTCTCGGTCGACGTGATCATCACCATGACCTTGTCCGGCTCGATCCCGAATTCGTCGGCCACCAGCTGCCTGATCTTGGTGTTGACACCCTGTCCCATCTCCGTCGCGCCGGTCGACACCTGGATCGTGCCGTCCAGGTAAATATTGACCAGCGCATTGGCCTGGTTGAGGAACTTGGTGTTGAAGGAGATGCCGAACTTCACCGCCGTCAGCGAGATCCCCTTCAGATGAGTCTCCGATTCGGCGTTGAATGCGGCAACGGCCTCGCGGCGATTGCGATAGTCGGATCGCTGCAGCAGCTCGTCGAAGAGACGCGGCAGATTGTTGTTCTCCAGGATCTGCCCGTACGGCGTTACGTTGCGCTCACTCGTTCCGTAGCAGTTGAGCATGCGCACATCGACCGGGTCGCGGCCCGTGATCTGCGCGATCTCTTCCATCATGTTCTCGATCGTGACGACGCCTTGCGGACCACCGAAGCCGCGGAAGGCGGTGTTGGGTGGCGTGTTGGTTCTGCAGACCTGACCCCTGATGCGGATATTAGGAATGTAGTAGGCGTTGTCCACATGCGTCATAGCGCGCCCCATGACGGCAGTCGAGAGATCTGCGTAGGCGCCGCCATCGGAGTAAAGCCTCACATCGAGCGCCGTGATTCTTCCCTCGGCCGTAAACCCGACCTTGTAGTGATTCTGAAAGGGATGACGCTTGCCGGTCACCTGCATGTCGTCGTCTTTGTTGTAGACGATTCGTGCCGGACGTCCGGTCTTGAGGGCCACGAGTGCAGCCATGGCGGCGGGGTGGGTGGCCTGACATTCCTTCCCGCCGAAGGCGCCACCCATGCGCTTGGTTACGCAGACGACCTGGTTGAGCTGCAGCCCGAGGAGGTGGGCGATGACGTGCTGCACCTCGCTCGGATTCTGGGTGGAGGAGTGCACGGTCAGGGAGTCGTACTCGCCGGGCCAGGCGATGGCAGCCTGTGACTCCAGATAGAAGTGATCCTGACCCTTATTGATCCAGACCCCCTCGAGCGTGTGAGCAGCCTCGGTGAAGCCGGCAGCCAGATCGCCGCGTTGGATGACGCGCTCCTGACCAATGTACTGATTGTTCGCGATCGCATCGTCGATCGTGAAGATCGGCTTGAGCTCTTCGATATCGATCTTGATGGCCTGCTTGGCCGCTTTGATCGCGGCTCGCGATTCTGCGGCGATCACGACGATGGGCTGTCCCATGAACGTGACCCGCTCTTCGGCGAGAAGCAGCTCGTCGATGAGGATCGGTCCGAAAATGTTGGCGTGAAGATCCTTCCAGGTATACAGACCGACGACGCCCGGAGTTGCCGTGGCAGACGCGAGGTCGATCGAACGAATCCTCCCTAGTGAGACAGGACTCCAGTAGAAGTCGACGATCAGCTCGTTGCGGGCCGGCAGGATGTCGTCGATGTAGATCGACTCACCGGTGACGTGACCGACTGCCGAATCGTGCGGGATGTTTTTGCCAACGACGCCCATTTGCCAATCGAGGCCTGAGTCCGAGACTCAAGCCCGCGCTTCCTCCCGTGTCTGGTGGCGCGTTTCGAAGTAGAACTTCGAGAAGATGTTCTCAGTGAGCTGACTGCGGAACTCGGCCGAGCCGCGGACATCGGAGATGGGGCTGATCTCGTCACGGGCAATTCGTCCCGCCTGGCGCAGAGTCTCGCGATCCATTTGTCTGCCGGTGAGGAACTCTTCTGTTTTCCGCAGTCTGACGATGGTCGGTGCGACGCCGCCGAGCGCGATCGTTACCCGGTCCATTACGGAACCGGAGAGCTGCATACGAAAAGCAGCGGTCATCGTGGAGATGTCGAGATTCTTTCTCTTCGAGACCTTGTAGAGCTTGAGGATCTCGTCGCTGCCAGACCGGGGGAGCGGAATGATGATCTTGGTGATGATCTCGTCGGGATGAAGATCGAGTTTCTTGTAGCCGAGATAGAAGGAGCTGATGTCGACGAGACGCGACCCGGCGGTGCTGGTCAGCTCCACTCGCGCGCCCATGACATAGAGGAACGGCAACGTATCGGCGATGGGGGAGGCGTTGGCGACGTTGCCGGCCAGCGTGCCGGCGTTTTTGATTTGAGGCGCTCCGAAGAGCACCAGGATCTCGAAGAACTCGGGGACCCGCTCGCGCATGATCGGCTCGAGCCGGCTCAGAGTCACAGTCGCCCCGACGTGCAGGTCATTGTCGCGAACCGTGAGCTCTCCCAGCTCGGCCACCCGCGAGAGATTCATCACGAAGGGCGGCTCGTAGCCTCGTTTGTTTCGCATGACGCCGAGGTCGGTCGCCCCCTGGACGATGACCGTCGAGGGATTCTCGGCCTTGAAGCGAAGGGCTTCGTCGACGGTCGTCGGAGCGAAGAATGTTCGGCCGCCGCTCTCGACCCGGATGGACTTGGACCGGTAGTCGGTGAGCGCTTTCACGATCTCCGCCGGTGGATACAGATCGTTGAGTGTGCCGACCGCGGCGGGATCGATGCTCATGGCCGCCTTGATGATCGGTTCGTAGCCGGTGCAGCGGCAGAGGTTTCCGGTGAGGGCATCGCGCACTCTCTTCTCCGTCATCTCTCCCTCGGTCTCATACATACCCGACATCGTCACCACGAAGCCGGGCGTACAGAAGCCGCACTGGGCACCGTGGCATTTGACCATCGCTTCCTGAACCGGGTGGAGATCCTTGCCGCGGCGCAACCCTTCGACGGTGATGATGTGGGTGCCGGCGATCTGATAGACGAATTGAATGCAGGAATTGACGGCCTGGTACTCGATGCCGCCGGCCGCGTTGAGCCGGCCGATCAGGACGCTGCAGGCTCCGCAATCGCCCTCTTCGCAGACCAGCTTCGTACCGGTGGCCGAGAGTCTGTAACGGAGAAAATTGGCGACGGTCTCGAACGCATCCTGACCGCTTGCGGTAACTGCCTTGCCGTTGACATAGAAGAAGATCGAGCCCGCCATCAGTGGAGGGGTATGGTATCAGGGGACGAAGGCTGCGGAAATGCGGGCGTAGGGACGCGCAGCTGCGCGTCCGGTACCCCCGTGCAATCCCAGCCGCGCTTCGTTTCCCCGTGTGGCGCGGCCGCCCTCGGCCGCCCCTCGTCCCTCTTCCGTTCCTGTGGGTGCGCCTCTCGTCCCTCTCCGCAACGAAGTCTTTTCTTCAGTTTTTCACGGGAAAGGGGCGGCCGCGACACACGGAGGGTGGCCTCATCGCTTCGTGAATCCGCGCCGGGGCGGGTGTAGGGCCGCACGGCGTGCGGCCGGTACCCGTTGCGATCGACTCGGTTCTCGAGACGGCGGCCGAGGTGCCGGACGCGCAGCTGCGCGTCCCTACGCGTTACGTCCGCAAGATCGCGACACCAGGTTCGAAGCTCGGCATCAGTTGAATGCCGCATTAGCGGGCTGCTGTCTGGATTGATTGCAAAAAATATTCGAGCAGCGGTAACCCGTCAACCGCTCCGTCCGGCGAGGAGGAGCTTTTTGGAGAGCCTCTTGTGTGGCACAGGCACTCTTGCCTGTGTGCCGCGGCATCGAGCTGCGGCGTTCCTGCTGCAATTCAACAGGGAAGTCGGCCTCGACGGCCGACACACAGGCAAGAGTGCCTGTGCCACACAAAAAGCAGCCCTCGTACCGTGTGGCGCGGCCGCTCTCGGCCGCCTTTCCGATGACGAATTCAGCGAGACGATTCGTTCGAGACAGGGGCGGCCGAGGACGGCCGCGCCAATCCCTCGCACCCCCGCCGCGCAGCGGCGTTCTCCCGCTCGGATGATCCTGAGAACGGCGCCTTGCATTTCGAGCGAGACGAGAAGCCTCGAAGAGACTACTATTGCGTTCTTACTCCCAAATCCAGTCCAGTTTGAATCGCCGGTACCCCCAACTTAAACGTCGGAAGGGAAACGAAAGATGACTACGAACAACGCACCCCTCACGGAACGCGCGTCCTGGAAAGCTCTGAGTGCTCACTACTCGAAGATCAAGGAGCTCCACCTGCGGAAGCTCTTTGCCGACGACCCCAAACGGGGGGAACGACTGACCGTCGACGCTCTCGGGATCTATCTCGATTACTCGAAGAATCGAGTCACCGATGAGACTCTCGGGCTTCTCCTCAAGCTGGCCGAGGAGTCTGGTCTGCGCGACCGGATCGAGGGCATGTTCAAAGGGGAGAAGATCAATCTCACCGAGAATCGCGCCGTTCTGCACGTGGCGCTGAGGGCACCGAAAGGGGAGTCGATCGTCCTGGACGGCGTCGATGTCGTCCCCGAGGTTCACGCCGTGCTCGACAAGATGTCGGCCTTCTCCAACCGCCTGCGCAGCGGCGAGTGGAAGGGTCATACCGGGAAGCGCATCAAGAACATCGTCAACATCGGCATCGGTGGCTCTGACCTCGGGCCGGTGATGGCTTACGAAGCGTTGCGCGACTACAGCCAGCGCGATTTGACTTTCCGTTTCGTCTCCAACATCGATGGCACCGACTTCGCCGAGGCAACTCAGGATCTCGACGCGACGGAAACACTGTTCATCATCTCGTCGAAGACCTTCACGACGCTGGAGACGATGACCAACGCCATGACAGCACGCGACTGGGCGTTGAAGACGCTGAAGGAGCCTGCGGCGGTGGCCAAGCATTTCGTGGCCGTGTCGACCAATGCCGCCGAGGTTACGAAGTTCGGCATCGACACCGCCAACATGTTCGGCTTCTGGGATTGGGTCGGCGGACGCTATTCAATGGATTCCGCGATCGGACTGGCTACGATGATCGCCATCGGGCCGGAGAACTTCCGGGCCATGCTCGGCGGCTTCCATGAGATGGACGTGCATTTCCGCCATATGCCCTTCGAGAGGAATATGCCGGTCCTGATGGGGCTCCTCACGGTCTGGTACAACAATTTCTTCGGGGCACAGACCGTCGCTGTTCTTCCGTATGAGCAGTATCTCAAGCGCTTTCCTGCCTACCTCCAGCAGCTCACCATGGAGAGCAACGGAAAGCGCGTGACTCTCGATGGCCGCGTGGTGGATTACGAGACGGGCGCGATCTACTGGGGCGAGCCTGGAACGAACGGACAGCATTCCTTCTATCAGCTGATCCATCAGGGCACGAAGCTCATTCCGTCAGACTTCATCGCCTTCATCGAGCCGCTCAAGCCGCTGGGGCGGCATCACGACATCCTCATGGCCAACGCCTTCGCCCAATCCGAGGCGCTGGCGTTCGGAAAGACTGCAGAAGAGGTCAAAGCCGAGGGGACCGCGGACTGGCTGGTGCCACACCGTACGTTTGAGGGAAACCGCCCGTCGAATGTGATTCTCGTCGACAAGTTGACCCCTACAGCGCTCGGAAAGCTCATCGCGTTGTACGAGCACAACGTCTTCACGCAGGGAGCGATCTGGAACATCGGCTCGTTCGATCAGTGGGGCGTCGAGCTCGGGAAAGTCCTGGCGCAACGGATCATCCCGGAGCTGGAGAACCAGAGCGAGCCGGAGCTCAAGCACGATGGCTCGACCAATACGCTGATCCGGCGGTATCGGAAGATGAAGGCGAATTAGCGTCGGGAAGACCGGCATCGGCTGACGTCCAGCCCCGTAGGGGCGTTTGAGAATAGCCCAGGACGAAGTCCTGGGAAGCTGTCCGCGATATTTTGTTTTTCGAGCCCTACTTCCCTCGACGCCATCCCAGCACTTCGTGCTGGGCTATTCTCAAACACCCCTCCGGGGCTGGATTCCTGCATTCGCCGGAGTCTATGCATCACCTTTGCAGGGTGACAAGCTCGAGTCTGTTCTGAGGAGCCATTGCATGCGCATTGAAGGTGAACGTCAAAGCTCGAATGTCGAGGATCGTCGTGGGTCGAGAATGCCTCTGGTTGCAGGAGGCGGGATCGGTAGCGTCATTCTCGTCGTCCTGTACCTTCTCCTCGGCGGAAAGCCGAGTGACCTGCAGCAGGCGCAGCCGGCATCGGCGGGGCAGCAACAGCCGGGAAACGATCCAATGTCCAATTTCGTCCGAGTCGCTCTCGCCGAAACTGAAGACGTGTGGAAGGCCGAACTGCCGAAACAGGCCAACGTTCAATACCGGGAACCGGCGCTGGTGCTCTTCAGCGACGCGGCCCAGTCGGCGTGCGGTACGGCCCAGACCGCGAGCGGCCCGTTCTACTGCCCACTCGATGAAAAGGTCTACATCGACCTGGCCTTTTATCAGGAGCTGAAGGATCGCTTCCAGGCGCCGGGCGATTTCGCCCAGGCCTACGTGATCGCCCACGAAGTCGGACATCACGTACAGAAGCTGCTCGGAATCACCGACAAAGTGCACTCCGCCCAGGAACAGTCGAGTAAGACCGAAGCGAATGCGCTTTCAGTAAAACTCGAGCTGCAGGCCGACTGTTACGCCGGCGTCTGGGCGAACCGCGCCGAACAGATGAAAAAGGGTCGCATCGAGGCCGGGGACATCGAAGAGGCACTCAACGCCGCGACGGCGATTGGGGACGACCGATTGCAGCGCCAATCGCGCGGCTACGTCAACCCCGACTCCTTCACCCACGGCTCATCGGCGCAGCGAGTAGAGTGGTTCCGGCGCGGATTCCAGGGCGGCGATATCGGGCAGTGCGATACCTTCGGTCGCTTATAGCGGAATTGGAAATTGGAAATTGGAAATTGAAAATTGAAAAAGTGAAAAGAGTCGCGTTTGCCGTTGATGTCATCCCGAGCCGGGGACAGCGTGCGCGCTGCCACTGAGAAAAGAAACTGAGTGGGTGTCATCCCGAGCCGCAGCGAGGGATCTGGGCGGGGGCCTTAGACCCTTGGCAATCGAAAATGTTTGCGAGCACCACGATGGA